>JAJRXO010000426.1 GCA_024276255.1 Chloroflexota bacterium
ATGCCTTCCTGCAGCAGATCCTCACCCGTCCCGCCGAGTACGATGTCATTGCCACCCTGAATCTCAACGGCGATTATATCTCGGATGCACTGGCAGCCCAGGTGGGGGGCATCGGCATTGCCCCCGGCGCCAACATCAACTACGAAACCGGTGCCGCCATCTTCGAGGCCACGCACGGCACTGCGCCCAAATACGCCGGCCTGGACAAGGTCAATCCTTCCTCGGTGATCCTCTCCGGCGAGATGATGTTCCGCTACCTGGGTTGGAACGAGGCCGCGGACCTGATCATCAATGCCATGAAGAAGACCATCGCCGCCAAGACCGTGACCTATGACTTCCATCGCCTGATGGAAGGCGCCACCCTGCTCAAGTGTTCGGAATTCGGCGATGCCCTGATCGCCAATATGTAAACGTCACTGCCTCCCAGACGCTAAAAAGCCCTGACCAGAGAACTGGCCGGGGCTTTTTAGAGAGAGAGGAGGAGGAAAGG
Source organism: Chloroflexota bacterium (assembly GCA_024276255.1). GTDB lineage: Bacteria > Chloroflexota > Anaerolineae > J102 > J102 > JAADGC01. The sequence continues at coordinate 491 of JAJRXO010000426.1, forward strand.
AGCTAATAAGGAGGAACCACCGCATTCCTTATTGGGCGTTACGCCCTTGCTATACTCCTATCATAGCACGCAAAGATGAAAAACACGTGAATGGGGGGTTCAGAATTGCTGAAAAATTGAGGGGGCGGCGCGCTTTTGCCTGGCATATTCCCACAGGATCGTATGATTGACAGGGCAACGCCCCTGTGCTATAGTCCCTGATATATCTCAAAATGTATAGTTCATCTCATTCTGTTCTCGATGTTGAGTCAGAGCGTGAGATTGAACTCCAGAAACAACGAGAGCCTGGCTCCCGCCATTGCTTGAATCATCGGAGGCGTCCATGTCTGTCTTTTCCCCGCGTCGTTATCAACCGCCGTTTTCCCCGCTGCATCGCGACTCTCTTCCGGTGCGCATCTTTACCGGCTTCGAGCGCACGATCAAGGGAGCATTGTGGGGATGTCGCATGTGTGGAAACTGTATCTTGCAGGAAACTGCCTATGTCTGCCCCATGACCTGCCCCAAAGGCCTGCGCAATGGGCCGTGTGGTGGCGCCACGCCTGAACATTGCGAAGTGGATCCCACCCGCCCCTGCACCTGGTTCCGCATTTACTCCCGGGCAGAGAAACTGGGAATCGAGCACAAGTTGCTTGAGATCAACGCTCCCCTCGACGGCAATCGGGTGGGGCACGAAACCTGGCTGGAAGTGGTTCAGACCTGGCGGGAGCGTGAAGCAAAGCCCCGCCCCCTCGAATTCATCACCAACCGGGAGAAATTCAAAAAAGAATGGGAAGATCTTTTCTACAGCATCCGTCAGCCCGACTGGTGGCAGGGGGATTCCGAGTATCATGCCCCGGCCTACGATGAGCCCGTTTCCCTGCTGGAAGCCAACCTGCGCACAGGGCAATTCACGGTCACGGCCGAAATCGCCCCGCCGCTGGGAGCATCGGGCAATATCATCGTGCGCAAGGCCACCATGCTGAAGGATTATGTGGCCGCGGCCAACTTCACGGACAATGCCTCGGCCTCCCCGCGCATGAACAGCATGGCCTCCAGCAAGTTGTGCCTGGATGTGGGCATCGAGCCAGTCATGCAATTGCAGGCACGCGATCGCTCCCGCGTGATCATCGAGGCCGATGCCATGGGCGCGGCCGGCCTGGGCATCCGCAACATCCTCTGCCTCACTGGCGACCACTTCCGCTTTGGCCCCTCCCCCATGGCAGTTCCCAACCAGTTTGATATGGATTCGGTGCATGTACTGTGGATGCTGCGCCGTATGCGCGACGAGGGCCATTATCTGGATGGGCGTAAGATCAAGATCCGGCCGCAATGGTTCCTGGGCGCCGCGGCCTCGCCCTATGGATCGACGCCCAAGATCGAAGCGCTGCGCTTGCACAAAAAGATCAACGCCGGCGCCCAATTCATCCAGACCCAGCCTATCTTCGATTACGATCGCTTCCTGGAATGGCTGGAGGCGCTGGACAAGCGCAATCTTCTGGGCAAGGCCTACATCCTGCCCGGCCTGGTGCCGCTGAAGAGCGCCCGCGCCGCGCACTTCATGGCCGAACAGGTGCCGGGCGTGGTCATCCCGCCCGAGATAGTAAAACGCATGGATGATGCTGGCCCCGACAAGGAAGCGCAGGCGGAAACCGGCGTGCAAATCGCCCTGGAGATCATCGAAAAGCTGCTGCAGACGCCCGGCATCAATGGCATGCACGTGATGGCCGTGCACTGGGAGGCCATAGTGCCCCGCCTGCTGGATGAAGCCGGTGTCCCCAAGCCGCAGATTCGCTCGCTCGAACAGGAAGCTATTCCCGCCTGATTTCCTGGCCCTTCCGTCGCCGGCACCCTAAACCGGCCCAAAGAGCGGTTTATTGCATTTCCCCCGTGCAATAAACCGCTTTTTTATGTCAACGGCATGTAACCAATGAGCCACAACCCTCATCCAATAAGCAATCAAAGCATACAGGCAACACGACTATGAACAACAGCCGGACACAATTCATCAAACTGGCGCTGGTCTGCGTCATCTGCATCACCATTATCTCCGTGGCCGTGTTGATCGTGCAGTCCTTTTAATCACTCACTCATCATTGGAGGTTATCTCATGAATTTACCCAAAAACGTCGGCAAGACCGATCGCATCATCCGCTTCCTGGTAGCCATCCTGGTGGCTGTGCTCTACTTTACTGGCACCATTTCCGGTACCGTCGCCA
>JAJRXO010000427.1 GCA_024276255.1 Chloroflexota bacterium
AAAAGTTGCCGCAGCCACGGGAGTTTCTGGCGCATGTGGCGCTTAAGGCCAATGCCGATATGAGCATCTATGATCATCCCGACACGCGGGTATCCGTGTTTCAGGTTCAACATTACTGGCAGCCTGCACGACGCGATGCGGTTGAGGAAGAGCGATAGTACGTTGTCTGTAAGGGGATGGGAGTAGGGAGACAGGAGACGGAAGACGGGAGTAGGAAGTAGGGAGGAGGGGTGCAGGGTGATTCGCCGGTGATTGCTCCGAAACGCATACTCAGTTGTTTTCGCTATCCAGATAAACCGGGCTATATGGGGGGTGCTAACTCAGCCCGGCCAGGCAGTCTCCTGGCTTACCGATCTACAATAAAGAAATCCTGAGACGACCTGTATCGTGATGGGGTGAGATTAGTTTGACAGCATGATCGAATCATTTTACACTTGCAGGATAGTGTCTCGAGGGCTGGATATGGGGCCTGAAGGTCGGTCTGGCTCCGGCGCCTTGAGAACTATGCGTCTCATATTCATTTCATCCACACATCACGCTCAAGGAGGAGCACGAGGATGTTAAATCTTAGTGTTTTATTAGAAGCCAGCACCCAGGATTATCCCGACACAACGGCGGTCATCTTCAATGAGATGAAGATGAGTTATAGGGAGCTGAATGCAGCGGCAAATATGTTCGCCAATGGCCTCAGAAAAATCGGGGTGAAACGCGGTGACAAGGTGGCCGTCATGCTGCCCAATCTTCCCTATTTCCCCATTGCTTACTATGGCATCCTGAAAATGGGCGCCACAGTCGTACCCTTCAATGTGTTGTTTACCGGTCGCGAAGTCGCCTATCATCTCAAAGACAGTGATGCGGTTGCCCTTGTCGGCTTTGCCATGTTCGCCGAGTCGGCATATGATGGCTTTACGCAGGTGGAGACGTGTAAACATCTGATCGTAGGCAGCGCCAACCCCAAAGAACCCTTCAGCCATGACGATGCGAACGTGATCGATTTCAATCAGTTCCTGGGCATGGGGGGCTCTCCCGTCTTTGATACGGTGCAAACGAATGCCGACGACACGGCCGTGATCCTCTATACTTCTGGCACGACGGGTAGCCCCAAAGGAGCGGAATTGACGCATTCCAACATGGTGATGAATGCCCAGGGAAGTGTTGACCTGGTCGACATGAAGCATGGCGATGTGGCATTGGTGGCACTGCCTCTGTTCCACTCATTTGGGCAAACCGTACTCATGAATGCGGCTTTCCGCTCGGGAGCAACAATTACATTGCTGGCTCGTTTTACGCCTGATGCCGCCCTGGGCATTATGGAGCGGGATAATGTGACGATCTTTGCGGGAGTGCCCACCATGTACTGGGCGTTATACTCGTATCCTGGCGCCGAGAAACAGTTCGATCTGGAGAAGATTGCAGCAAATCTGCGCACAGCGGCTTCGGGCGGAGCGGCGATGCCTGTGGAATTGCTGCGTAATTTCGAAGAACGTTTTCGGGTGCCGATCCTGGAGGGATATGGTCTGAGCGAGACTTCACCTGTGGCGAGCTTTAATGTACGCACCAAGCCACGAAAACCGGGGTCGATTGGTTTGCCGATTTGGGGAGTACAGATGGCGCTGGTGGATGAAAACGACGAGTTTATTCCCAAACCGACGGAGCCGGGCACGCTGAGTGACATCGGTGAGATCGTGATTCGCGGCCATAATGTGATGAAAGGCTACTACAAGCGCCCCGATGCTACCGCGTCTGTGATGACAAAGGACTGGTTCCATACCGGCGATCTGGGCCGCGTGGACGACGAGGGCTATTATTTCATCGTCGACCGTAAGAAAGAGATGATCATTCGCGGCGGTTTTAATGTCTATCCGCGGGAAATAGAAGAGTATCTGATGACGCACCCCAAGATCTCGTTGGTGGCGGTGAAGGGCGTACCCCATGACAAATTGGGTGAGGAGATCAAGGCTTATGTGGTGCTGAAGCAGGGCGAGCAGGCAACCGCAGAGGAAATCATCGAGTTCGCTAAGCAAGGGCTGGCTGCCTATAAATATCCGCGGCTGATTGAATTCCGTTCAGAGCTACCCATGACAGCCACGGGCAAGATCCTCAAACGCGCCCTGACAGAGTAAGCCTACACTTCCGGATTCATCACCCCAACCGCGCTGCACCTGATGTGGCGCGGTTGTTTGTTTTGTGTATACTGAGAAAAGTACGCTCATCCAGTTTGATGGTTCGAGGCTTTCGTTGCAATGAAACTTATCGCTGATCTGCATATTCACTCTCATTTTTCGCGCGCAACCAGCAAGACGCTGGACATTCCGCATCTGGCGCAGTGGGCGCAGCGCAAGGGTATCCATGTCGTGGGCACGGGTGACATCGCACATCCAGGCTGGCTGGCGGAAATGCAGGAGTGTTTGCAACCGGCCGAGCCGGGCCTGTATCGTTTGCTGCCGGAGTTAGA
>JAJRXO010000034.1 GCA_024276255.1 Chloroflexota bacterium
AGGGGGAGAACAGCGGCCGGGTATCGTGCATCGGTTGGACAAGGACACATCCGGGATCATCCTGGTGGCGAAAAACGATGAGGCGCATCGTTTTATGCAGGAGCAGTTTCGGCATCGCAGTATCGAAAAGACCTATCTGGCCCTGCTGATCGGCCACTTGCAACCGCAGCGGGGTCGCATCGACGCCCCCATCGGCCGCCATCCCCGACAGCGCAAACGCATGGCCATCGTACCCGGGGGCCGGGCGGCCAGCACCAGCTACGAGGTCATTGCCTTTTACGGCAACACCACGCTCGTTGCAGCGTATCCGCACACGGGGCGTACACATCAAATACGCGTGCATTTTGCCTCATTGGGGCATCCCCTGGTGGGTGACACGGTCTATGGCTCGCGGCGGGATGCGTATAAATTGGGTCGGCATTTTCTGCACGCCCATCGGCTGCGCTTTCGACGCCCCAGCGATGATCAACGGCTGACGCTGGAAAGCCCGCTACCTCCCGAGCTACAAGCTTTACTTGAGCAACTGGCCTAGCACTTCATACGAGCTCAGCAACAACCGCCCCATGCCCCATTCATCCACCTGCCAGTAGCCCTCCACCAGCAGCGGCTGCCAGGGCGGTGGCCGGCGCTCTTCATCGCTCACGGCAATCACGAAATCCTGTTCATCAGCCAGGTAATAACCCTTGCCGCCCGTCCATCCCGGCAGACGAAACACTACTGCGTGCATGTGGCGAGCGGGGGTCGCCATCAGCGTGGCCAGCGGCACCGCCTGCGCCGGAGGTTGATCCACCAGAGCCAGGGGACTGGCATTCATGGGATAGCCTAACAGCGCCAGCTCCCATTGCAGACGTTGCAACACGCTTTCCGCAGGTGGTGCAGGGGCAAGGAAATCAAAGGCCAGTTGCCGGGCGTCTCCTGCCAGCATGGAGGCAGACAGTTCGGTCAGCATGGCCGCCCTGCTGTGGCCCAGACCATCCAACGCCCCGCAACGGATGAGATGCGTGATCTCCTTGCGTCGCAGGGGAACGCGTTGCAGCACATCGCGCAGATCACGGTAGGGGGCTTCCTTGCGGCCGGCGATCAACGCCCGGATCGATTGCTGCCGCAGTTCGTGCACATGGTCCAGGCCCATCCACAACACCGGACGCTTTTCCTCATCAGCCCCGGATTCAAACGCCAGATGGAAGCGATGTCGGCTATGATTGACATGCGGCCCGCGTACGGCAATGCCCAGGCGGCGGGCTTCGGCCATGTAGATGGCGGGGTGATGAAAGCCGCCGTGTCCCTGCAGGCGGGCGCAGAAAAAGGCTGCCGGATAATGGGTTTTCAGATAGGCTGAGCGATAGCTGACCCCGGCATAGGCGGTGGCATGCCCCTGATTGAACCCATAACCGGCAAAGGCCTGCACCTGTTCCCATAGTCGCCGCGCCTGCTGGGGGTGCATGCCAGGACCATCAGGAGGCGGGCGCTGACATCCAGCCACGAACTGCTCGGCAAGGGCCGCCATCTCCTGCGGCTGGAATTTGCTCATGCCCCGTCGGATATGGTCGGCCTGCTCCCAGCTCAGCCCGGCGATCTCCGTGGCCACACGCAAGATCTGCTCCTGAAAGATCAGCACCCCTTTCGTACGGGCCAGGATCGGCTCCAGGGCCGGGTGCAGATAGCGAGTGGGCTCCTCGCCCCGGTAGCGGCGCACGAACGTGCGCGCCATGCCGCCCGTGGCCGGTCCTGGTTTGAAAAAGGCATTGGCAATGGCCAGGTCGGCGATGCTGCCCGCCCGCAACTGGCGGAGCGTGCGCCGCGCCCCCACCGACTCGCACTGAAATACGCCGATCGTATCGCCTTGTTGCAGTGTGCGCGTGGTGGCCTCATCCTGCGTCGGGATATCGTGCAGGCGGAAGTCGGCGTCATGGTGCTTGCGGATCAGCTCGGCGGCGTCGGCCAGTACGGTGAGCGCCCGTACGCCCAGCAGGTCGATCTTGGGCAGGCCGATGGCCTCGATATCCCGATGATCGTATTGCGTGACGGCAAATCCCTTGGGCGTCCATTGCAGCGGCGTCCAGGCTGTGAGCGGCCCCGGCGCCACCACCATGCCCCCCGCATGCACGCTGAGATGGTGCGGCTGTCGTAACAGGCGATGCGCTGTGCGTAAAACCTCTTTGTGCTGCGGATCTGAGACTTCTGCCAGCGCCTCTGCCAACGTCTTCTGCTTACGTTGCCTGTGGCGCGGATGCCAGCGCCCGGGAAACAGTCGGGCCAGGACGTCGATTGTGAGCAGGTCCAGGCCATAGGCCTTGCCCACCTCTCGTATCGCCGATTTGGGGCGAAACGTGCTGTGCGCACTCACCAGCGCCACCCGATCGGCCCCATAGCGCTGCCGGACATAGGCCAACACCTCGTCCCGGCGTCGGCTGCAAAAATCCAGATCAATGTCCGGGGGATCAAGGCGGGCCGGGCTCAGAAAACGCTCGAACAGCAGGTCATGCTGCACAGGATCCACCGAACTGATGCCCACGCAATAGGCCACCAGCGAATTGGCCACACTGCCGCGTGTGCTAACGGGGATATCCTGCGCCCGTGCAAAGCGCACGATATCGGCCACCAGCAGAAACAGCGGCGCGAAACCGTGTCGGGCGATCACAGTCAACTCTCTTTCCAGCCTCTGGGGGATGGCCGCGTCCGGCTGCGGGCCGTAACGCTGGTGCATGCCGGTTCTCGCCTGGATGATCAGTTCGTCCTCCGGACTATGCCCCTCGGGCAGGGGGATGGTCGGCCACACAGGACGACCGTCGGGCAGGGCCGGGCCACAGCGAGCAGCCACCTCGGCTGTGCGCTGCCAGGCCGGTGCGAAGTCGCGGTATTTTGCGGCCATCTCCGCCGCATCCTGCCAGTGCAGCTCGATCCGTTCATCGCCGCCATCCGGCAGCCAGGCCGCTTGCACCTGCGAACGGGTCACATTGTGGCGGATAGCGGCCAGCGTGCGCAGTAGATCGCGCTCGTCAGGCTCCAGCACCCACACCGGCTGCACGGCCACCAGGGGCACACCAAAACGCTCGCTGAGCCGGGCCAGCCCCTCGCCGATATCGGCGCTCAGGGCTGAATGCAATTCCAGTCCCAGATAGGCGCGGTCGTCGAACAGACCCGCCAGTCTGCCCACATAACGGGCCGCCGCCCGTTCATCACCCGCCTGCAACATGCGCGCTGCCCAACCCCGGCGTCCGCCCTCAATGGCCAGCAGGCCCGCGTGATGCTCGGCCAGCAGCGACCACGGCACGCCTGATCGCAGGCGCTGTTCCCGTTCGGGGCCGCCCTGCAACCAGGTGCTGATGGCACAGAGTGAGGAATATCCCTGCCGATCCGTGGCCAGCAGCACCATCTCACCCGGCGCGACATCCAATTCCGGCCGCCATTTCGGGGGGATTTGCAGCCGCAGCATCATCCCCACGATCGGCTGCACCCCCACCTCTTTGCAGGCCCGGGCAAAGGTCACCTGTCCGTACATCGCCATAGAATCGGTCAGCGCCAGGTGCGACAGGTCCTCTGCGGCCGCTCGCTGTGCCAACGCCTGCACGCTGGCCGTGCCTGCAAGCAGCGAGTAGTGCGAATGCACGTGCAGATGCGTGGGCGTGGTCATGTGCTAGCGTATGCGATGCTCCACCATCATGCAGGCATCCTGCACCACGAGCAGGCCGTGCTCACGGGCATGGGCGGCGGCTTCTTCATGACGGATGCCCTGTTGCATCCATACGGCGCGGGCGCCGATCTCAATGGCCTGTTGCACGATATCCGGCACAAAGCGAGGCTGCCTGAAGATCAGCACCAGGTCCACTGGCTCGGGTACGGCCAGCAGGTCGGGATAGGCCTGTTCGCCCAGCGCCTCGCTCAG
>JAJRXO010000428.1 GCA_024276255.1 Chloroflexota bacterium
CCGCGCCGATCGCCAGCTGTTATGGCTGGTGATCGGTGTCCTATTAGTCGTGGGCGGGGGATTGATTTATCTGATTTATGGCAGTTGGGCCGTGGCTACCGGGCTGGCCTGCCTGCTTCCAGGCGCCGGTGTCATCCTTGGGCTATGGGCTTTGTTATCGTTGATCGAACGCTGGGTGGGGGAATAGAAGGCGGCGGGGCGAGTAGCGATAGCCGCCCTTTGCCTGAACTCACGTCACACAGGGCGTCAGCGCGGGAAGAGCGCCCAGTAGCCGTCGTCGCTCACGACAACGATGCTGTCGTCCCATTCGCCGATGTGCATGATCCAGCCGTTGTCGAATTGTTGAAACCAGCGGTCATCACCGGATTCATCCCCGAGTGGTTCGCCGATATCCACCTGCATGTAGCTTTCATTGCACCAGAGATAGCCAAAACCAAAGTGCACCGGGGTGCCCAGCTCGGCTTGCTTTTCAGCTTCGACACAGGCATATTCGGGCATGCCATCGATCCATTCGTTATCGTAGGCTCGCCATTGTCCCGGCGGGATGATGGCGGTGGAGGCCCCCCAGTTGATCAGCACATAGATCTTGTTTGTGTCCTCCCGCCAGATCATCACGCCCTGGGTAAAGGGTTGCCAGGTGGCTGTCAGGCTATGGGCCGAGGACCGGGCACAGCCTAAGCCCATTTCCTCCTGGGCGCTTACAAAATCGGGGGTGGTGGCATAGGGACATCCCCTGCTATAGGTGAGAGTCGCTGATGCCTGATTGTTGTTCTCGTTGGATTCCACCAGATTGTCACGGGCGTCGATGATGCAGGTCACCGTGAACTGGAACGGCAGATCCGCGGGGGACGTGCGCAGCCAGCTACTGCTGCCAGGCGCAATGGGCGTGCTGACGGTGCCAAACGAGATTCGCTCGTCGTTTACATAGATGTCCATGTACACATCCGACTGAGTCACCGTGCTCTCGCCGATGTTGGTGAAAGAGCATTCGATTTCATTTCCGTTCACCAGGGTGGGGGGATTCGCAACCAGGTCGGGCAGGGTGGTAGATCTGGGAATGAAAAGCGTGACCGTGGTCCTGTTATTATTTTCGTTCGCTTCTTTGATCTTGGATATAGAAGTCGATAACGCACATTGCCTCGAATTCTTCTGGTAGTGGGTTCTGTAAGTTGGTGCGCACCAGGTAGTGTGAACCGCTGCGAATAGGGGTGTCGAGTGGTTCAACCAGTACGGTCATGCTGTTTACATAAATGGCTATCCACACATCGCTGTCCGCGGGAATGTCCGCACCCAGGTTGGCATAATTGCACTGGATCTGACTGCCCGATACCAGCTGGGGATCGTCAACCACCAGATCGGGCAGCGATGTGGCTGCCGGGCCAGTCAGGACAGCTTCCGCCACATTGTTGTCCTCGTTGCGCTCTTCGATGGCATCATTGATGTCAATGCGGCAGGTGGCCGTAAAGCTGGATGGAAGGTTCAGCGCCCGGGAGCGGATCCAGCCGTTGCTGTTACCGGCAATGGCCTTGCTCAGCGCGCCATAGGCCACGCGTTCGCCGTCGATCAGGATCTCGTAAACGGCTTTGTTTGCCGGAATCGAAACGGGGGAATCGTTGATGTACTGGCAGGCAATGGAGTCCTCATCGGCGATCACGGGGGCATTGACTGTCAGGTCGGGTAAATCGCCAGAGGTGGGGGGGACGGTTTCGCCGGTATCGCCAGGCAGGGGGACAGCCGGTCGGGGAGGGGCGTCGCTGCCCGTGGCCGTGGGAGGCGTGAGGCTGAATCCCAGGAAACAACCCGCGGTCATGTCCAGTGCCGCGTAATGATAGGCCATGCCACTGATCGAGCGTAGATCAAGCACCTCGTATTCATCGCGATCGGCCAGGATGGGCCGGCGAGCTATTTCATCCTGGGCAGGATCAAACACACGCAGGAGGCCCGTCTTCGGATCATCCAGGTTGAGCACAGTGACATCCAGCGCTCGCACCCGTGCCAACACCCGTCGGAAATCGAAGAGAATGGTGCCCATTTTCATGGAGATGTCGTTTCGGCCATCGCCATTGCAATCCTGCAACGCGTATTGGGGATGGCCGTTCATGCCGTCCTCAGTCAGCGTCAGGATCACGCCGTCCATCTCGAAGGGCTCGCCTATCGCAGGCAGGCGCGTGAGTGTGCCGGTATTGCTCAGCACGTCGGCTTTCGGCCAGATGATCTCGCCGATCTCCGGCTGGGGCTCTCCGGCCTGCAGGGCTTTCAGCCATGATTCCAGGTTGTCCATGTCGGCCTCGATGCTGTCGCTGGGCTCGCCTACGGGAGCCACCCAGCGCGCCTGACCGCTGATCACATCCTTGCGAACGCCGTTGGCTTCCACCCACAGGTCTTTGCTTTCGGCATCCAGGCCCACAATCCACCACAGGGGCGTCTGTTCCTCGCGGGCGATTAGAAATCGTGTGCCCGTGACTTCGATTTTGGCAAAGCCGGCAGCGATGTTCAGACGCCGATTGATCTCCTTCTTGGGGTTGAAGTTGCCCAGCAACACGCCTGAGGTTTGCACCAGATCAACCAGTGCTGATTCATCATCTGCGCGATATTCCTTGAGTTGTATTTTGCCATTGCGGGTGACTTCTACGATCAGCAGATCGGCAAATTGTAACAAAGCGGAGCCCGTGCTATTCACATCCACGCCTTCGCCCACGTGCAGGATGGTGTCGTCATTGGCCGCCAGGGGCTGGCGCTTGCCTGCCGTGTCTATCGTTTGCACCTGATCGCGGCGGGCTTCGGCGCGCACGCTGCTACTGACATCTGCCCCCGTGTCGGGAGGCCCCCCACAGGCCGCCAGGAAAAAGATCAAAGAACATAATATGAGCAAGTGTTTCATGATAACACCTCCTTTGCGGTTCAACAGTTGGTCACCATGGCTGGGATGCCGCTGGATGAACCTTGCGAAGTTATCCAGGTTCAGCGTTGACCTCATTATGACCGATGGTGGACAATGATGATTCCGCCATCGCAGATGTGGGGGAATGCTATCGGCGATACAGACCGGCAAAAAGGCCCGCACCACTGGCCA
>JAJRXO010000429.1 GCA_024276255.1 Chloroflexota bacterium
ACGATCGACGAGATCAGCGGCGGCCTGCCCATCCTCTATGTGGTGATCACCGACCACCATCGTGGGCATTGTCTGGGCAGCCAGTGGCTGAGCAACACCGTGATCGCCCACGAAATAGCCTGGAAGCACATGCGCAACTACGGCGACAACTTCAAACACCGTGTGCGCAGTGCTTTTAAAAAACGTCCCGACATACGCGCCCAATTTGATGATCTGGAGATCATCGTCCCCAGCATCACCTTTAAAGACAATCTCACCATCGTGCGCGGAGAGCGCATTGTGCGCATATTACACGTGGGAGGTCATACGCCTGCCACCAGCATCATCTGGCTACCCACCGAGAAGATCCTCTTTGCCGGCGACATTGTGTGGATCGATCAGCATCCCTTCATGACCCAGGCCAATTCGCTGGAGTGGCTCGATGCGCTCGACTATATCCGACGCCTGAATCCCAAGCACATCGTGCCCGGCCACGGCCCCATCTGTGATATCGGCATCCTGGACCGGCTGACTGAATATCTCACCTTCTTAAGACAACGCACCTACGACCTGTTCATGGCCGGTCGCACCAAACAGCAGGCCGCCTCCCTCCTCATTCCCGAACTCAAACCCTGGTTCCCCATTCCTTCCGAACGTTCCTCTAAAATCGAATCCCAGATTCGCTCGGGCATTGGTCGCGTGTTCGACGAACACCGCCGCGCCCACGAAGCCGCTCAGGTAGCCAAACCGGCAGCCTGACGCTCATAGTCATCTGTGTTTGTCTTATTATGGCACGCACGATCCCCACATCTCCCCTGACACCGGCCGACGAGCTGCGGCTCCTCCTGGATATCAGCGAAAAACGGGCTGTGAACATTCGCGGCATTGGCGCTGAAACCGCCAGCGAATTACTGCACCGACTCGATCGTATCCATGAACTTCTGCCCGAGCTGGAAGCAAACGGCATTGATTTACGAGCCGAGCGCGTGCGCTGGCAGAGCTTGCTGGGGTCTGTGCGCCGCCATGCCCAGGAATTACAGGCCGAGCTTGCCCCCCTGGGGGGGCTGGCTGCCTTGCGTGCAGCGCTGCCCGAGACGCCGCCAGCCGATCAATGGTGGTGGTGGCTTGACGAACACGATCGCCAGAGACGCGCCCATACCTGGCGCAAGATCGGACTCTTCATCGTGGTGGGAGCCCTGCTGCTGCTCGGCGCGCGCAAGTTGCTCCCCATCATCTTCCCTGTGGACCCTCAGGTTATCCAGGCCATGGAACTACGCAACGAGGGCGATCGCTGGCTCGAACAGGGCGATCTGGACAGCGCCATTGCCAGCTACGAAGCCGCCCATGCTGCCCTGCCTGACGATAACGATATCCAGGTATGGCTGGCCGGCATGTACTGGGTGCAGGGTGACAAGGACCGTTCCCGGGCCATTGTCGATCAGCTTGTCCCCACCCTCGGCGCCTCGCAGACCCATGCCGGCGTGGCGCAGGTGCTCGTCCAATTGAAAGACACAGAGAATGCCATCATCATGGCGCAGCAGGCGATCGAGGAGGACCCCCA
>JAJRXO010000430.1 GCA_024276255.1 Chloroflexota bacterium
AACCGCGTATCGCTCACCCATTCCTCGTTTTCGCTGTCGCCCTCTTCACCCACGTCTGTGTTCAGCCGCAGCGAGCCGTGCAAGGCGCCGTCATCCTCTTTTCGAAATTCGCCATGGCCGATGAAGTGCAGGATGTGATAGGGTTTTGAGGCCAGTCGGTCGTCCAGTTGCTGTAGCGTCACATTGCCTTCCAGGGGAGGATCGTAATCTACCCCGGCTTTCTCCAATGCCTTGATGATGGTTTCTTTTTCTTTGTCGGTGGCCAGCCCCGAACCGCGGGGGATGACAATAAGCGCCCGCGGTTTGCCGGAAATGGTAAAATCACTGCGGATATTGCCCACCTGCAGATCGAGATATTGGCGGGTGAGCAGGGTTTTGATCTGGGTAGCAAAAAACATATCGTTCCAGGCCAAAAACTCCCACGGCAGCATCGCCACTTCCACCGCGGTTTCCAGGATGTCGAGCCGCAGACGCATGTAACAGTTTTCGGTGCTCTGCACCTTCTGGGAATACACACTGATGAACAGGTCGCGGATCTCGTTTTGAAACAAGGCATCGAATAAAGTGCTACCGACGTTTTGAAACAGGGTTTCGTCGGTAGAATAGGGCTCTTCTTTGATTTGTCGCAGTTGAGCGACGAAATCGTCGTTGCTCAATGCCTGCCAGTCAAGCGTGCCGTGGGCCAAGCCGCTTTCGGGTGTATGAGCCGTAACCACATAGGAGTCGTTACCCGCTTTTAACACACGAATGTCAAAATCAATGATGGTTGCAGTCTCTGCTGGCTCCATGACGAGATCTCCTGGGGAAAGAAAGAGGTGGGGGTTATGTCATTCTAAAATGAAAGTGCATTGGCGTCAATCTCTGCCGCGGGGCCAGTGTGTGGCTCAAGTTCCCCGGCGCTGCTGGCGCTTGTATGAATCATAGGGCCAGGGTAGGCTATGATCTGAAAGGAAAATTTTTGACCATCCTTGGTGCGTCAGTGTATAATCACTTGTTGCGTATGGGGGAGGTTCAACTACCCTCCCTCCTTTTTTGCTGCTTAGCGGGTGAACATTGTTATCGCCCAGTCCATTATAGATTCAAGATGAGGATAATATTCAAATGCCGAAACGAACCTGGCAACCCAAAGTGCGCAAACGCGCCAAAACCCATGGTTTCCGTGCACGTATGTCCAGCAATGGCGGACGCAACGTGCTCAAACGCCGTCGTCGCAAGGGTCGTCGCCGCCTGACTGTCTGAATTCTGCCCCCGTGCGTCGCCGATATCGCTTACGCTCGCGGCAGTCGTTTCAGCAAGTCCGCCAGCGCGGCCAAAGTTGCAAACATCCCCTGGCTGTACTACTTTATCGGCCCAACGGCCTGACGTACAGCCGCTTTGGCTTTACTGCCAGTCGGCGGATCGGCAATGCTGTACGTCGCAATCGGGCCCGTCGTCTGATGCGCGAGGTCATCCGGCTGCGCATGGATCGTATTGCTGCTGGATGGGACATCATCCTGATTGCTCGTCGACCCATTATCACAGCTTCCTTTCATGAGGTGGCGGAAGCATGCGAGACCTTGTTGCAGCAGGCTCAATTGCTACTCCCTCCTCAAGATCAATCTCCTTCATGAAATATCTGGCTCTGGCGCTCATCCGCTTTTACCGTCGCTACATCTCTCCGACTTTAGGGAGCTCCTGTATCTATCAACCAACTTGTTCCCAGTATACATACGAGGCTATCGAACGCTTCGGTTTTGTGCGCGGGGGGTGGATGGGTATCAAACGCATTGCCCGCTGTCATCCATTTCATGAAGGCGGCCATGATCCTGTTCCCGATCATCTTTCTGCTTCCAACCATACTCACTGACGATCGCCTTGGCGATCGCCAGCGATGGAGACCCGAGTGAAACGTTCCCACCGCAAATTTCTTATTATTGCACTGCTGTTGCTGATCGCTGTCGTGCTCAGCGGCTGTGGTGGTGTCACTGTCGTTGACGACAAGACCGTATTTAAGCCCGGCCTTTTTGAATTCCTGGCAGCGCCATTGCGCGCGGCCGTGGTATTCTTCCATGATTCGATTCTGGAGCCCTTGGGCGCGCCCTATGCCTGGGGTTGGGCGATCATCTTGGTGGCCCTGGTCATTCGGCTGCTGCTCTTGCCATTGGGGCTCAAGCAGATGCGCTCCATGCGTGAAGCGTCGGCCAAGATGAAGATCTTGCAACCCGAGCTGGATCGCCTCAAAAAGAAATATGCGGGCGATAAACAAAAGCTGCAACAGGAGCAGATGAAGATTTATCAGGAGCACGGCATAACGCAGGCGCAGATGGCAGGCTGTCTGCCCACCCTGTTGCAGATGCCTATTTTGTTTGCGTTTTACTATGCGATCCTGGGTTTGGCAGCTGATTCTGGCCTCAGCGTGAGCGGGCGATTGCTTAACCAGCGTTTTTACTTCATTCCCGACATCTCCCGACCTCACTATCGCGACGGTCTAAACTGGTTGACGGCCAACTTCAGCATGGAAAAATTGCTGGATCCCAATGTGTGGCCGTACCTCGTGCTGCCGGCGCTCCTGGCGATCACCCAGTATTTCATGCTCAAGAGCGGTCAGCAAAGTCAGCCCCAGTCTGGTTCCGATGAAAATCCCGCCGCGGGTATGATGGGACAGATGAGCTGGCTCATGACCGGCATGTTCGTCTTCTTTGCCTTGCAGGTTCCAGCCGGGCTCAGCCTGTACTGGGTGGTGGGCAATGTACTGGCGTTGGGGCAGCAGCTTTATGTGAATCGACAAAAAGATACCTGGGAAGAAGAAATACGGGCAAAATCCCGCTCCATTCTTACTGCCAGCAGGCAAACTGTCACCGAAACCGCAGCTGCCGGCGATGGCGATTCCTCTGCTGCTACATCCCCATCGAAACCACAATCCGCCAAGAGCAGCACCCGTCGTAAACGTCGCCGCCGTCGTTAAATCACTTTGCTTCACTCATTGTTGATGGATTATGAACGAATACACCGGCCGCACCGTCTCTGAAGCTATTGCCGCAGGCCTTAAGGATCTGAATCTGACCGCTGAGACCGCCCATATCGAAGTGCTCGACGAGGGCCATAGCGGCGTATTTGGCCTGGGTTCCCGTCCGGCCGTGGTGCGCATCTCGGCGCTGGATGCCGAACCAGAGCCTGTGACCGATACTGAACAGATGCCCGAAGCGCAACCTGTTGCGGAAGCAGCTCCTGAGCTCCAACCTCAGATTGAGCCCGAACCGCAGGCTGAACCCGAACCCGAATCATCGCCTGAGCCCGAGTCCGCAGCCACAGATGAGGATGATCGGGTGCTGACGCTCAGCCGGGAGTTTTTGCAGCGCATGCTGGACCTGATGCATCTGCAAACGCAAGTTGAGGCTACCATACAGACGCCGCAGTTGCCCGAAGACGATCCGGTCTACTATCTCAACATTCTCGGTGAGGATCTGGGCATACTTATTGGCCGCCGCGGCGAGACCCTGAATGCCATTCAATATCTCGTGCGTCTGTATGCCAACCGGCATCTGCACTACTGGCCGCGTATTGAGATCGATGTCGAGGGTTATAAGCAGCGACGGGTCGTCAGCCTGCAAAAATTGGCACATACTATGGCAGATCGTGCTGCCGGCTCCGGAAAAACCGTGGTTCTCGAAGCCATGCCCGCCCGCGAACGTCGCCTGATCCATCTGGCTTTGCGCGATCGCGATGATGTGTACACCGAAAGTGTAGGCGAGGGCGAGAATCGTAAAGTGACGATTGTGCCCACTGCCTGAGTTCGTGCTTCTTGTCTTTTGAACGGGCCTTCGGGCCCGTTTTTTTGTGTACCGTCCCTCTTGTCACAACCAAATAATTAGCGATTCCGCTTTTATTTAGCATATAATGAACGAGTGAATGCACGAAGTCACATGATTGAAACGCCACGTATTGGCCTGATTGCAACCCTGCTGTCTACGCAATCCAGCTATCGCAGTGCGGGGTTGCATACTTATAGCCATCAATTGTTACATCATCTGGCTGCCAGCGAGACTCCGGCCAGGTGGCATGCTTTTGTTGGGGATCCGTCTTATCAATCTCCTGCTGATCTATTGGTTCATGCGCCTTCCCGGAGTCTGCAGAATCCATGGCTCCGTATCGCCTGGGAACAGAGCATATTGCCGGTTCTTGCCGCACGTCTGCGCCTGGATTTAATCCATGGCTTTGTGCATACATTGCCTTTACCCATTCGGATGCCCGGTGTAGTTACTGTGCATGATCTCAGTTTTATGCGCTATCCACAGGCCTTTCGACCCGCCAATCGTTTTTATCTGCGGCACATGGCCGCCCTGTCCTGTCGCCGCGCCCGCCACATCATCGCTGTTTCTCAGGCCACGCGCCGCGATATCCAGCGCTACTTCCACATCCCGGCCGAGCGGATCAGCGTCATTTACAATGGTGTGGATGCCGTCTATCGCCCCCTGCCGCCCGGCGACGTCGCTGCCTATGCCCGGCAGGCGGGCTGGCCCCGGCGTTTCATCCTTACGGTGGGCACCCTTGAGCCGCGGAAGAACCATCTCGGCCTGCTCGATGCTTACGCCCGCTACCGGCAAATGAGTGACGATCCGTTACCCCTGCTCATCGGAGGCGGCAAAGGCTGGTATTACGATACGATATTCGCACGCGTGCAGGAATTGAGCCTGGACAGGTATGTCCATTTTTTGGGCTTTGTCCCCCTGGACATGCTGCCCTGGCTTTACAACAGCGCCACTTTGTTCGTGTACCCTTCACTGTACGAGGGTTTTGGTCTGCCTTTGGCCGAAGCCATGGCCTGCGGGGTTCCCTGTATCACCTCCACTCGCAGCAGTCTGCCCGAGGTGGCCGGTGATGCTGCCCTGTGTGTGGCACCGGATCGTCCCGATGAATTGGCCACCGCCATGCATGCCGTGCTCGGTTCCCCCGCAAAACAGGCTGCCATGCGGCAGGCCGGGCTGTCACACAGCGCTCAGTTCCGTTGGCATTCCACAGCGGATGCCACAGTTCAGGTGTATCATCACGTTTTACAGAGTGCCCAC
This sequence comes from Chloroflexota bacterium, assembly GCA_024276255.1. Taxonomy (GTDB): domain Bacteria; phylum Chloroflexota; class Anaerolineae; order J102; family J102; genus JAADGC01. Next base: position 5,046 of record JAJRXO010000430.1, read on the forward strand.
CATGCGTGATCGTTTGCTTCGCCACCATCGCACCGTCATCGCTGCGGTCGACATTCTGCTCGTCGTACTGGCATTTTATATTGCCTGGTTTGTACGATATCAGTTGCAGTGGTATCGGGCGGTCGATCCTGCCTATTACACCGATTTCAGCTTCTATTTTCGCGTCTCCCTGCTCACGGCCCCGCTCACCCTGCTGGCATTTTCCATGCAGGGCGTCTATCGTCTGCCGCGGGGTGTGAGTTTCGTTACCGAATTCGCCCGGCTGCTCAATGCCACCGCCATTGTCACTATCATCGTGATGGTGGGCAACTACATGTTGCAGCCACCATTTCATTCGCGGCTGGTATATGGCCTCGCCGGCCTCATGATCCTGGTCCTCACCACCCTGAGCCGCATCGTCTATCGCCAGATCTTGCGCTGGTTACGGCGACAGGGCATCGGGATGCGACGGGTTCTGCTGGTGGGTGCCGGTGAAGTCAGCCGTATGATCATGCGCATCCTGCTGGCAAAGCCCAATCTGGGTTACGAGGTTATCGGCTTTCTCGATGACAATCCCGAACGCGGCCAGCGCGATCTGGGCCCCTACATGGCCCTGGGCCCCATCGATAACCTGGGCACCATCCTCGTTCAGCAGGAAGTCGATGAGGTGATCGTGACTTTACCCTGGCAATATCATCGTCGCATCATGAGCGTGCTCAACATCTGCGAGCATAATCATGTGCGCACGCGGGTGGTGCCCGACGTTTTGCAGATCAGCCTGGATCGAGTCGATTTCGAACTGCTGGACGGTATTCCATTGTTGGGCGTTAAACATAGCACCATTGCCGGACCCAGCTATGCCATCAAACGCCTGCTCGATCTTTCCATCGCCACGCTTATGCTCATCCCCCTGCTGCCCATCATGGGCCTGATGGCGCTCGCCATCAAACTCGATTCGCCAGGCCCGGCTATTTTCGTGCAGGAGCGCATTGGCAAAGATGGCCGTCGTTTCCGCGCCTTCAAATTTCGCTCCATGATCACCGAAGCTGAAGAACTGCGCTCCCAGCTTAAGGAGCTCAACGAAGCTGATGGCCCGTTATTCAAGATCAAAGACGATCCGCGACGGACCCGCGTAGGCCGCATCATCCGCCGCTTCAGCCTCGATGAACTGCCGCAGATATTCAATGTTTTACGCGGGGAAATGAGCCTGGTCGGGCCGCGGCCGGCCCTGCCGGAAGAGGTGGACATGTACGAAAGCTGGCACCGCAAACGTCTGGAGGCTGTCCCCGGCATTACCGGTTTGTGGCAGATCTCCGGCCGTTCGAACCTCAGCTTCGAGGAAATGATGCTTCTGGACATTTACTACGTGGAAAACTGGTCTCCTCTGCTCGATCTCAGCATTCTCCTGCGCACCCTTCCCAAAGTGATCCT
>JAJRXO010000431.1 GCA_024276255.1 Chloroflexota bacterium
ATAATGGTTTGTGTTATATCGTTTTTCTGGGTCCTGTACGCGGCATGGCTGTGGGTGGCCACCGCTGACAACGTATCGTTGCCGAGCCCTGTATACCAGAGATCGGTCTTTGCCCACGGCCCCCTTCCAGCGAGCTGTGGTGCGCGCCGTGTGTCCCGATAACGATAACCTTTGCATCTATACAGGTTCAGCGTCTTCGTGTCAGAGCTTGTTTACAGGTTGATCTGTAAGTGAGCCTGGATCAGGTTGACGCAATTGAGTCCTGATTTATCGGTTTTCCGGGCTGTCAGGTCTGGTTAATCATCATCCGTATCGACAGGATTCTGTCGATGTCAGCGCTGTAAGCGCTAACCTATATTTAAGAAAAAAGAGAGTATTATGGTAAATAAACTACGTTTTATACCCCTGGGCGGCCTGGGTGAAATTGGCCGCAACATGACGCTGTTTGAATACGGCAAGAATATCCTGATCGTCGATGTCGGCGTAATGTTCCCGGAAGCGGACATGCTGGGCATTGATCTGGTCATTCCCAACTTTGAATATCTGCGCGACAAGAAAGACTGGGTGCGCGGGATTGTGATCACCCATGGACATGAGGATCACACCGGCGCTCTGCCCTATCTTTTGAAAGAGATCAATGCGCCGATTTTTTCCACGCGACTGGTGCTGGCGCTGGTAGAGCGCAAGTTGCGGGAGCACTTTGGCCGCAAGTATGCGGCTGATCTGCGGGAGATAAACGGCGGCGACGCGGTGCGTATTGGTCCTTTCACGGTGCATCCGGTGCCGCTCAGCCATTCAATCCCCGATTCCATGGCCCTGGCCATCGATACGCCAGTCGGCCGCGTGATGCACAGCGGCGATTTCAAGATCGATTTTACGCCGACTGCCGGAGAGGCGCCCAACCTGAGAGGAATTGCTGCCCTGGCGGCCGAGGGCGTGCTGGCATTGTTCGCAGATTCGACCGGCGCTGAACGCGCGGGATTTACCCCCTCGGAGAAGACGCTGGAACCGGCCTTTGACCGCATCATGCGCGAAGCTCCGGGTCGGGTGATCGTGGCCAGCTTTGCCTCGCAGCTGAATCGTTTGCAGTTGCTGATCGACATCTCGCAGCGATATGGCCGCAAGGTGGCCATTGCCGGGCGCTCGATGGCACAGAATTTTGAGACAGCGCGCAAACTGGGTTACCTGAAGGTGCCCAAAGGGGCGCATGTGCGTCTGGAAACGGCAAATAAGATGCCGCCCAAGCAGGTGACCATGATGGTGACAGGCAGTCAGGGGCAGCCGGAAGCGGCGCTGGCGCGCATGGCTGCGGGTACACATCGCGACATCATCCTGAATGAGACGGATACGGTGGTTATTTCATCGAATCCGATCCCCGGCAATGAGGAAGAAGTGGCGCGCATGATCAATCAGCTGGTGGATCGGGCACACGAGGTGGTGTATCCCCCACTTGCCCACGTGCATGTGTCGGGTCATGCCTCGCAGGAAGAGATGAAGCTGTTGATTTCGCTGGTGCAGCCGCGATTCTTTGTGCCGGTGCACGGCGAACGGCGGCATTTGCATTTCCATGCCCGCCTTGCCGAGAGCATGGGCATTCCCCGCAAGCGCATTTTCGAGGTGCAGAACGGCGATATCCTGGAAATCGGCGAGGATGGCTGCAAGGTGGTTGACAAGACGGCCGGCGGTTATATTTTTGTGGATGGCACCGGGGTGGGCGATATTGGCCCGCGGGTATTACGCGAACGTGATGCACTGGCCAAGAGTGGTTTTGTGACCGTGTTTATTCCCATAAGCAAAAAGTCGCGGCAACTGAACGGTAAACCGCACATGGTGACGCGGGGCGTGGTGTATAGCGAGCAGGCCGACGAGGTGCTGAAAGGTGCTGAAAGCGCCTTACAGACTGCGTTAAAACGCAGCAAGCGCAGCAAATCGGCCTATGAAACCAACGCCCGCGATGCCCTCAGTCGCTATTTTTACCAGACCATTCGCCGCCGGCCCATGATCGTGCCCGTGGTTGTAGAGTTGTAGCCAGGGGTGTCCTTTTGACAGCC
>JAJRXO010000432.1 GCA_024276255.1 Chloroflexota bacterium
GCAGCCTGGCGGGCCTGGAGAGATGAGCTGCGTAGCCTGCTCAACACCTACCATCACCAATACCCCCTGCGCCCCGGCATCCCCCGTCAGGAAGCCAAAAGCCGATTGCAACCCGCAGGCGGCTGGTCCACGCGTCTGTTCAATGCCCTCATCCAGCGCGCCGTCGCCGAAGAAATCATACGCGTCGATAGCTCCTTCCTGGCCTTAACCGATTTCCGCATTCAATACACTCCTACTCAACAGATCCGTGTCGAAAAACTACTGCGGGAATTCGCCCATGCTCCCCACACCCCTCCCTCGGTCAAACAGTGCCTGCAGGTCATCGACGAAGAATTATTCAACAGCCTGCTCGTGCAGCAAAGACTGGTGCGTGTGGCGCCCGATGTCGTCTTCGATCGCCAGACCTTTGATCACATGGTAGAGACCATCAAACAAACCATTCAGGAACAGGGCCAGATCACCGTCGCCGATGGCCGCGATCTGTTTCAAACCAGCCGTAAGTACATCCTGGCCCTTCTCGAATACCTGGACGAAATCGGCATCACCCAGCGCGTCGGCGACGCCCGCGTTTTGCGATAAGTCAACAGCACCGCAATAACGTACTGTCGATCGTCGTCACCCGATAACTCTCCCCCACAGAACTGACTCCCACCTTTCCACAGCATCCATTATGTTTAGCTTAATTCTTGCAACCATCCTCTTCATCCTCGGCGTTGGTCTCATTGGTGGCGCCTTGTTCGGCAAACTGCGCCCCCAACGCACGATCCTGTTGGCAGTTGGTGTTCTTATCTGGGCGCTGGCAGCCTATCTCTACGCCAACACCACCAATCACTCAAACAAAGTCAGCCCCACTCCAGTATCGGTGGTTGCCGCCACAGCCACCACCGCCGCCACCCCGACCCCCAGGCCCACGTCTACTCCCGCCCCCACTGCCACATCAACCCCCGCACCCAGCATGGGACAACTCGTCTTCCACAGTGATCGCGGGGGAAATCTGGACATCTGGGTGGCAGAAGGCCCCGATCTCAGCGAATTTCGCCAGCTCACCACCGATGAGCAGATCGATGTTGAGCCTCATTGGTCGCCTGATGGCAGCAAGATACTCTTCCTCAGTGGCCGCGGCACAGACGGCGTCCACGATCTCTTTATCATGAACGCCGATGGCTCGCAGCAACGGCGCTTGCTCTCCTGGCCCGACAGCTACGAATGGGGCGCCACGTGGTCGCCCGACGGCGCATACATCGCCTTCACGACCACCCGTGACTACAATTACGAGATCTACGTCATGCCGGCCGATGGCAGCGCCGATCCCATCAACCTTACCCAAAATGCAGCCCTTGACACCTATGCCAACTGGTCACCCGATGGCCGCTGGCTGGTTTTCGTCAGCGACCGTGGCGGTAATTGGGATATCTGGAAGATGGATATTGCAGCCTGTCTGGCGGCCCGCCAGGCCGGAGGCACCGATCCGGCATGCGAGGGCGAAAACCTCACTGCCGATAATATCGACGACGATCTATATCCACGCTGGTCGCCCGATGGCGCCCGCATCGCCTTTGAAAGCCGCCGCAACGCGAATCGAGATATTTACATTATGGATGCTGATGGAGGGAATCTCACGCAGGTGACGACCGACAAAAGCTACGAGACCTATCCTATTTGGGCGCTGAATGGCCAGGCCATTATCTATAGCAGTCAGGACAAACTGAACTGGAATCTCTTCATGGTGGATCTGGCCAGCGGCGATACCCGCCAAATTACGCAGCGGGAGGGAGAAGATCGCTTTGGTGACTGGCGGCCCTGATTCACTCCGCATCCTGTTCATTAGCGGTGAATATCCGCCCATGCAGGGCGGGGTAGCCGATTATAC
>JAJRXO010000433.1 GCA_024276255.1 Chloroflexota bacterium
AAAGGCCAGGATCAGGCCCAGGGCCAGCCACCAGGCAGCATGTTGCCAGAAAATAAGTGTGGAAGAAGGAAGTCCGACCCACAAAGCGCTCACCGCCGTGGCAAATGGCTGGTACGGATCAGCGTGGCTCTCCAGGGCAATGTGGAAACTTTCGCCCAGAAAGCGGAATCCCACGTGGAAAAGGATAAACAGGCCCACGATGAGCGAATCTTTATGCGTGCCGCCCATGCGTACCTTGTCCAGTAACTTGATATTGTCGCGGAATTTAAGCACGGGCGAGTCAAAGATAAAGCGCCGAAACAGAAAATAGAGCATGCCCACGATCACGGCCATGCTGAGCACGTCGGCCAGCAAACGGTAGACATTGCCGATCGGCCCCTGGCCCAGGAAGCGGATGGGAAAATAGCCCTGCACGATATCGCCAAAATTGACCAGGAAATAGAACATGAAACCCCAGGCAATAAAGGCGTGGAACAAGCTGGAGATGGGCCGGGTTTTCCACGTGGGGCGCAGCGTGAGCCACGAAAGCAGCGCCGCAGTGGCACGTGGCACGATATTTTCGTCATCAAAATCCCCCTGGCCTCGCCGAATGACCAGATAGACTTTACGAAATCCCCAGTAGCCATTCCAGATGACGGCCAACAGCAAGGCGGCAAAGAGGAGCTTTTCGAACACAGTAAGCATTGAGGTGACTCCTTTCGATTATGAAGAAGGATGGGACGAACAATGAATGGTCAGCTCCCAGACTGTGAGCCACCCCACTATAACGTAAGGGCGCGCAGATGTCCAAATGGCAGATAGCTTTACGACGCAGTGCGTTATCCCGGTCAGGATTCAGGCAGAGAGCGCTGCAACGGTTGTACTCAATTTGCCCTCAGATGGGGCTCATGATAAAATGTCTGATTGCAATAATCGAGCCTGAAAACGAGGCGCCAGCGGCGCCTTCGTTGTGTGAATGAGGAAAAATATCATGTCCTATCTCTTGAAATCGTTGGAAGACCAACAACTCAAAGAAAATCCCCCCGAAATTCAAATTGGCGATATCGTCAAGGTGCATAACCGCATTGTCGAGGGAAAGAACGAACGCGTGCAGGTATTTCAGGGCACCGTCATTGCCAAAAACAGCTCGGGGCCGGCTGCCAGCTTCACCGTTCGCAAGATCGGCGCTCACGGCGTCGGCGTCGAGCGCGTGTTCCGGCTGCACAGTCCCCGTGTGGAAAAGGTCGAGATCGTGCGCCACAGCAAGGTGCGCCGCGCCAAGCTGTACTTCCTGCGCGATCGCGTAGGCAAGAGAGCCCGTCTCAAACAACGTCGCCGCTAAGACCTTCCTGATCCACCTGACAGCATCCATAAAAGGCGTGAGTTTTTGCTCACGTCTTTTTGTGTTGCTGACGCATGGGATTGCTCTGATCTCATGTCATCTCCGGAAACCCTTACGGACGCTGAGGCAGTCTCTTCCTGTGTGTTTTTCGCTGGTGCTCAGTCAATCGTTGATTGATAAGAAACGCCTCGTGGTCGTGACTTACACCGCTGAGCAATACGGCCTTTCACCCATAGCGATGGTGTCGTTGCTTGGTGCCTAGCTGAGTGAACTCAGGCTCTCTAGGCGCTTTGCGCCAGAGGTCGGCCTCCGCCGACCATCGTGGACTGGCGAAAGGACGACGCAGGTCGTCCTCTGGCCGAATGCCTAAAGAGCCCGACTTCCAGTCGGCTGGTGGGACGGGCCGCTGTCATTTTCCTTCAAAGTAGTCTTGACTGACTTCTGGGAATCGTCCCATAAAAACGACAGGTTTGCTCAGGGTCCTCCTTGTGTGCAGCCTGGACGAGCTCAACGTTATCGCTGCCCACCTCTGCCGGGGGATGAACTCCCCCGGCTTCACAACTGCGCTCCATGAATGGGGCTTTACCCCTCGCCATCACGAACAAGCCGGGTTCACCCGGCGCCTTTTTGGGGCCCTGCGCTCCAGCGCTTGGCGTTTACCAGCAAATGTCTCCTCACATGGCGGATGGCAATGCACACGCCAAAACGCTGGGACACATTCTTTCCGCCGCTGTTTATTGACAAAATCGTATTGATGCGATAAAATCAGAACATAAGTTCGTAATTTATCCTCAGGAAGTATTTGAAATGCCGGAAATTACCGTTGCCGTTGTACAAACCCAGCCTGTGCTGGGAGATGTGGAGGCGAATCTATATCACATGGCCCGCATGGTCGAGAAAATCTGTAAGGAAGAAGATACTGATTTGATCGTTTTTCCTGAACTGGCCACCACTGGCGTCGAAAACGGCGTCAATTTCAATCGTCTGGTTGAACGCGTGCCCGGACATCAGTTCAACGTACTGGCAACCAAGGCCGCTGACTATGCCACGCACATTGTGTTTGGCTTACCAACCAAAGAAAAGATAGAGAGCATCTTTTATAACTCGGCTGTTGTCATCGGCCCTGACGGTGATCTGCGCGGCGAGTACCGGAAGGTCCACCTCAAGGGCGAGGAAAAACTCTCTTTTCGTTCTGGTTATCGCTTTTTTGTCTTTGACACAGCGCTGGGCACGTTGGGCGTGATGCTGGGCTGGGATCTTGCTTTTCCGGAGGCTGCCCGCACGCTGGTGCTGCAGGGGGCCGAGATCATCTGCGTACCGGCGGCGTACGAGAACCCCTTCCAGCGTGAGTGGCGCGCCTTCACCGTGGCCCGTGCCGCGGAGAACGGCGTGTTTTTGCTGGCAGCCAATCGGGTGGGCGATGAACCCAGCCGCCGGTATTTTGGCGAAAGCATGATCCTGGCACCAACCGGAGAGGTGCTGAGCCATATCTTCGATCCCGACGATGAAGAAACGCCGCTGACCGGCTATGCATTTGCCCGTATCGATACCGACGCTGTGCGGCGCTATCGCGAGGAGATGCAGCTCATCATGTCGCGCTCCCCCGGCTCCTACAGCCCCATTGTGAAGAAATACTGACCATTTGTAACTGTTCAGATCCACATCCATTTACTGGCGATTGGCTCAAGATAAACAGGTAAACAAGTAGACCAGGGCGGTTGGACGCGGCGTTGCCCTATCAAGGTCTTCCGGTTGACGGGTGTCCGGGGCTACATGTAGTCGTTGCTCATTGGGCTTATGAACATCAGGATGAGGATACCTGGCTGGCCACCAACGATCAACCTTCAATCTTGCCAGATACCTCAAGCTTCCGCTACCATTGCGGAAGCTTTACTTTCTCAGCACCTACCTGACACTTTTCGGGATGTCCACTGTTTACTGCCTGTGCGCAGCACTTGCGGCGCCAGACATCGGGCGTGGAAAACACACGGAACAGTCGTTTCGAATTCACGCCATTTAACGATGGAGAATCTGTTGAATTCGTGTCGGGCAGTTTTTCACACTCTTTTGTGAGGTATCATCATGCGAACACAGGCACCTGCTCCTCCCCGCATCGACCTACGTAGTGACACATTTACACAGCCCACACCCGCCATGCGCGAGGCCATGGCCACGGCCCCCCTGGGCGACGATGTATTCGGCGAAGATCCCACCGTGTGTGAACTCGAGGCGCTGGCCGCCGAGACCCTGGGTAAAGAAGCCGCCGTGCTCGTCACCAGCGGCACGCAGGGCAATCTGTGTAGCCTTCTGGCCCATTGCGGCCGCGGCGATGAAGTCATCATGGGGCATCTGGGCCATACGTTTTTGTATGAACAGGGCGGCTCCGCGGCTCTGGGCGGTATCCATCCCCGAACCGTGCCCAATCAGGATGATGGTACCCTGCGCCTGGAAGACCTGGCCGCGGCCATTCGCGCCGATGATCCCCATTTCCCCGTCTCCCGGCTCATCGTGCTGGAGAATACGCACAACCGCCGTTACGGTTCTTATCTGACCCCGGCTTACACTGACACCGTGGCCGCCTTCGCCCACGAGCATAACCTGAAACTGCATATCGACGGCGCCCGCATTTTCAATGCGGCGGTGGCGCAGGGCGTTGACGTGAAGGAGCTGGTGCGCAATGCCGATTCAGTCACCTTTTGTCTCAGCAAGGGGCTGAGCGCGCCGGTGGGTTCCGTTGTCTGCGGTTCCGCCGACTTCATCCGTCGCGCCCGCCGTGCCCGCAAGGTCCTGGGCGGGGGCATGCGCCAGGCCGGCATCATCGCTGCTGCTGGCATCGTGGCCCTGCAGCAGATGGTCGATCGCCTGGCCGATGATCATGCCAATGCGCGCCGGCTGGCCACAGGCGTGGCTGCTATCCCCGGCTTTGCCGTCGATCTCTCCCGCGTGCAAACCAACATCGTCTACATCGACGTGGTACACTCCGATTTCAGCGCCGCTGATGTAGCTGCCCGCCTGCGGCAGCATGAAGTGGGTGTTTTCGATACCGGCCCCCGCCGTCTGCGCGCGGTGACCCATTACGGAATCGAGGCTGCCGACATCGAGGAGGCCATCCAGGTCTTTGCCACTGTTATGGCATAGGGCCGCACTCGATCAATGACAGATTCGCCGGGCGATTCCCATCCTGCACCCCCTTGTGCAGATGCGGCAGCCCTTCTCAACCCCAAAACAATTCATGTCAAAGTACATTCTGCCTTTCGCCATCCTTCTCCTCGCCGCCGTTTTTCTCTTCCCTTCAGTTTCTCCTACCACCCGGGCGCTCACCCTCAGCCCCGCCGCCCCCAATGTCGTCCCCGGCGCCTGGGAGAGCAGCTGGCGGGGAACAGGTGTGGTCAACGACCTGGTTTGCATCACCCCCCAGGCCTGTATGGCTGTCGGCTCCACCGGCATGCTGCTCAGCAGTGACGATGCCGGCGCCAGTTGGCGCTACCGCCCCCTTGGCGCTGGCGACGATCTGCAGGCCATTGCCGTCAATGCCAGTGGCCAGGGCATTATTGTGGGTCAGAACGGCGTCGTCTTCCTCAGCGATGACTACGGTCAAAACTGGTCGGCCCTGACCGCCGCCTTTACGGCAGCGGATATCACTGCTGTCAGCCTGCTCGACGACGGGCATGTCTGGGCTACTGCCAGCGACGGCGTTATCTGGGCCAGCAGCGATGCCGGTCATAGCTGGCGCGGCCAGAGCAGCGGCGTCAACGCGGCCCTCTACGACATTCAGTTCCTCGACGCCGATATCGGCTACGCCGTCGGCGCCAAGGGCGTGGCCCTGCGCACCAGCGACGGCGGCACGACCTGGACTGCCATGACCACCACCTTCCCCTCCTGGGCCAGCATCTATGCGCTCTCGTTCAGCGACGCCAACCATGGCTGGATCGGCGGCCAGGCCGGGATGATGCGCCACACCGCCGATGGCGGCAGCACCTGGCAGACTGTAACTACCGGCCTCGAGGTCGACTCCATCGACATCCTGGCCCTGCACATGCGCCCCGATTTCGGGGTGTTGGGCGCTGGCAACGGCGTTATTGCCACCTCAGTTGATGGTGGCCTGACCTGGAACACGCAGACCAGTGTGGCCACCAATACCCGTGATGTGCTGGCTGTGTTTGCCCTCAGCGCCAGCGACGTATGGGCTGCCGGCACCGTCAAGCCTGCCCCCGATACCGGCGAGCGCGGCTGGTGGATCAACCACAGCAGTGATGGCAGCCAGTTTGAGCGAAAAGCCGGAGACTTTGGCCCCACCCCGCATCTTTATGCCTCCGCCTTTCCCAGCAAGGAGATCGGCTACGTGGTGGGCGAAGGATCTGCCCTGGGAAAGACAACCGATGGCGGCATCACATGGTCGTGGCAACGGGTGGAGACCGGCACAGCCGATGCGCACAACTGGTGGAGCATCTCCTGTCCGGACGTTGATAATTGCTGGCTGGCGGGCCGCTACGGCACCGTTTACGCAACCGATGACGGCGGCAGTACCTGGCAAAGGCAAGGTGTGTCCGGCTACGGCAAACCATTCTACGCCGTCGCCATGGTCGACCTCAACACCGGCTTCCTCGGAGCCGCCACGGGTGTGCCTAACATGTACCGCACCAGCGATGGCGGCCAGACCTGGGTGGGCAGCACCAGCGACGGCACCAACGTGAACGTCGCCATCTCCATGATCAATGCCACCACCGGTTGGACCGCACTGCGCAATTACTCTTATCGCTGGACCACCAACGGCGGCCAGACCTGGCGCCGGGTGCTTGATCCGGCTATGTCGCAGGGCATCTACATCGATCTGCAGGTGCTAGATGCCGACCAGAACGGCCAGGTGGATCATGCCTGGTTTGTGGGCTGCCGGGGGCCCTTGGACGCTCAGGAAGAATGCCCCAGCCCGCAGGAAGGCGTCATCGCCCACACAGCCGATGGCAGCGCCCTCGATACCACGACCACCTGGGAATATCAGCCCCTGCCTGCCAACACACCGCCGCTCGAGGGCATCGCCATGCTGGATGCCCAGCATGGCTGGGTGGTGGGCTGGAACAACACCATTCTCTACACCGACGATGGCGGCGCCAGCTGGCAGACGGCCCCTGTCAGCGCCCCCGCGGCCTCGCATCTCATGGATGTGAGCTTCGCCGACGCCACGCACGGCATGGCGGTGGGTTACGATGGCGTTATCATGCGTTATCTGAGTCCCGGCCGTACGATCGGCAGCTATCAGCAGGACACTCATCCACTTATCGATGGTCAGGTCGGCGATTGGTATCTGGGCGGGGAGCTGATACTGGACGCGGACAACGCCGGTTCGGTGCAGGGGGCGGGCGCTCCCCCCTCGCCAGCGGACCTCAGCGCCAGCATTAGCAGTCGCTGGACGACCGATACCCTCTATCTCCTGGCCGAGATCACCGATACCCAGGGGATCAGCCTCACCGGCGATGCCTTGCTGTTGGCCATCGACGGCCTCGACGACAACGCCTGGTCGGGCGGTGACGATCATCTGCTGCGCATCGGCAGCGACGGCACCCTCACCGATACCGTTCATCCCGACCAGATCGCGCTGATCAGCGCCGGTGTAAGCGTGCAGCCCCAGGGCTGGACTGTGGAGGTGAGTGTGCCGGCGGTGTTGCTGGGCCGTAGCGCCCTGGCCGATGGCGACAGTGTGGGCCTGAACCTGGCCATCGAGGATGATGACGGCGCGGGTGTAGAACACACCCTGGTGATGGAAAACCGGGCTGTGGACGCCAATCCGGCCACCTTCGGGAACCTGCGCCTGATCGCCAATGCCATCAGTTATCAGAATGGCGTGCAGAACTATGCCGGAACCACTGACACCTTTCTCGAGCGCTGGTATGATCAAACTGGCAACACCCCTCACGGCAACGAGGACACCTTCTACGTGATCTATAACATCGGCCAGGTCTTTGCCGATGCCCTGTTACGCTTTGATCTGCCCCTGCTACCGACCGGCGCCCAGATCGACGCTGCCACCCTGCAGGTGCACGTGAACAGCAGCCGGGTCGATGCCCCGCTCACCATCTCTGCTTACCCCCTGCTGCGTCCGTGGAACGAGAAAACCGCCACCTGGAATGAAGCTGATATCGGTCAGCCCTGGCAGGATGGCGGCGCTCGCTGGCCTGATGCCGATCGCAGCACGCAGGCTGCCGATCAGGTGGTTTTGACCGAGGCCCTGCGCAACGCACCCCTGCAATGGGACCTGACCACAGCCGTGCAGGCCTGGAATGCTGATCCGGCCAGCAATTACGGCGTGTTGTTATTGCCCGAAGACGGCGCCCGCCAGATTTGGGTGCGCAGCAGCGAGCACGCCGATGTCACCTCTCGGCCGCGGCTGAGCGTGCAGTTCCACCTGCAACCGCGACCCGCGACCCCCACTCCCACAGCCACGCCCACTGCCACCTCGACTCCCACTGCCAGCCCCACGCCTACGGCCACACCCTCGCCCACCCCCACGGCGACCTCGACCCCTACAGCCACGCCAGAACCGGCTCGCGTATTCGGCCTAGTGTATGAGGACGCCAATGGCAATGGTCAGTTCGACGCCGGAGAACCTGGGCTGGCTGGCGTGGAGATAGTTTTATCCGACGCCACCGATAGCCGGCAGCAACAGACCGATGCGGATGGTCGCTATGATTTCAGCCCCTTGCCTGCTGGCGAATACGATCTTGACGTTACGCAGCCGACGGGCTTTGGCCCCGCCCGCCCTCAGGTACCCCTCCATTTGATGTTGCTGCCCGGCAACACACTGGAGTTGAATTTCGGGCATCAGCGCCTGCCCACGCCTACCCCCACACCCCAGGCGCTTTACTTACCCCTGCTCGTACGTTGACATCTACATCGAAGAACACGGCTTGCGACTTTCGGGCCGCATCGATCGTGCTATCTGTTCAACACCAATGGCTCGTGGCCGATTTCCGGCTCTTCCGGTATGCATAAGCGGTAGCCACTCCCCCGCTCCGTTACCAGATATTCCGGATCGCTGGGATCGGCCTCGATTTGTTGGCGTAGCCAGCGCATGTGCACGTCCAGTGTACGCGTATCTCCCAGATAATCCGTTTCCCATACTGCCATCATCAAGTCACGGCGGGTTACCAGTTCGTTGACATGGAGGAAGAAATAATCCAGCAACTGGAACTGTTTACGCGTCAGCCGCACCATGCCCCGCGGTGATCGTACCACCTGCGTACGCTTGTCCAGGGTCAGGGGGCCCAGGCGCACCACATACTGGCGGCGTTCATCCAGATAGCGGCGCAGAAGGTTTTCCAGTTTGCGTTGTGTAAATGGGCGGGTCAGTTTATCGTCGTAGAAAAAACCATCCAGCAATTGGGAACGATGGCTGGTGAGCAGAAAGGTGAACGGCTTTTCGGGCCGCCGGCCTGCTTTGCGCGAGATACGGCGGGCGTTGATCATACTCACGTCGCCCAGATCGATGATCACCGCATCATGCTGGTTGTTGGCCAGCGCTCGCAGCGACGGCCGCAACCCCAATGTGCGACGCACCTGATAGCCCTTTTTGCGCAGGTGTGCAACCGTGGCTTCATTGTTTTTTTCCGCGCCGATGTACAACAGGCGCTCATTCATAAGATATTAGCCTCTCTCATAACGCAAACGATATCAATTCAGAAATGAGCTGCTGGCATAGAGCTAACCAGATGGCGACGATAACAGACCCGGCGCATGGAGCAAGAGTCAACCTTAAACACATTATACACCGTGAGCGATGCGGGACGCAATGCATCCTCTCGCGGTGAACCTGTTGGGTGTCTGGAGGCAAACGGCTCTGGCCGCAAAAACAGGGGGCCACAGTGAGAATATCCCTCTTCGCCCCCACGAATCCCTCGCCTGAACCCCGGCCTGGTTTGCTTTCAGGAGGCCACGATTACGCTGGTGGACGTCCGGCCATCCACCTTGAGGGTGAGCGGCTGTTCCAGGTGCACATGCGCTACATGCTCCGTCTGGTGGCTGATCGGTTGCGCTTGCAGCCAGTTCCAATCAAAGTGATCGGGGCTTTTGTTGCTGACCGTGATATAGCAAATGCCCAGGGTGATTAGATTGTGGAAAAAGTGCGAGCCATGTGAGGGCTCGACACTGATGTCGTTCAGCGGTGTTTCAATTACCGCGCCCACGCTCGATATATCATGCCAGCGTACGGGAATCCCCAGCCAGCGATCCGCAGTCCCCCAGCGGCCGGGACCGATCAGCAGATACTTGCGATCTTGTTGGCTGAGCAGGGCGTTCAGCTGTCCGATTTCGGCTGCGATGGCCCTGGTGTTTTCACGGCGAAAGGCATCGGGTTTCACGTAGATAATGTCCTGCAACTCGTGGCTGATGATATTGCCCAGGGCTTTGGTGGCGTAGCACACAGCCTGCTCAATATCCTCGTAGCTGATATCGACCACACCCAGATCCGCGCGGGCGGTCATGGGCCGCATCTGTAAAAAGGCGAAATCCGGCTTGCAGTCCCGATCGTGGTAGATGTTAACCGAAAATTCGATCTCCACCGGAGCACCGATGCTTTCCGAACCCATTTCGAGTATGTCCACGAGCAGGGGCGCCAGGGGAAATAGATTGTGCTTGAGGATGGAAGCAAATGTGACTACTGGATAGCCAACTGCGGCATTGGTGTCGCGGATACGATGCTCGGCAGGGATGTACGTACTGATGACTTGTTGAATGGGGGCTTCCTTTATGGCGTCGGCGATCTCGCGTTGCACAAGGTTTTCCCGTTCACTGATGTCAAGATCATGGGCATCGATGCCCATGCGCAGGGCATAGAAATAGCGCTGGGCGTGTTCTAGAATCTGATCGACCGAGGAGCGCTGTGGCAGGATTTGGGGATACTTGGGTGAGAAGCGCAGGGTTTGTTCGCCCTCGACCACCGCCCGGCCCAACCCCACGGCAATGGTGGCCAGGCCATCTGCAGGCTGGATGCGGGCAAAGGGGTAGTAATTGTATGATTGCGCCACGCCCGACAGGACGGGGTAAAAGTAATCTCCATGTCGCCTCCCCACCAGCTGCTGGATGATCACGGCCATCTGTTCTTCCTCGGTGCGTCGTCCCACGCGCTGTGAAAATGCCTTGGGGCCCTGAAAGTAGGTGGACGCATAAACCAGTTTGATGGCGTGTTGCAGGTGATGCAGGCGACGTTCCAGGCTGGCATGTTCATTGGGCAGCATGTAGGTGCGATACAGGCCGGCATAGGCCCGGAACTGGGCATCTTCGAGCAGGCTGGACGAACGCACTGCCAGCGGATAGCGCACCTGCGCCAGATAGGCCCGCAGATCATTCATCACTCCACGGGGGAAAGCTCCCCGCAGGAAACGACGGGCGATTTCCTGATCCGGCAGGTCGGCATCGGCCAGATACTGGAGATGGTTTTCGGCCACGAATTCCTCGAATATCTCGGTGGAAACGACGAGCGTACGGGGGACGAATAGACGGACATCTTTGTATTTGTGGCGCAGATCATCCCTCTGGCGCAGCAGCCAGCTGACAAAAGCCAGGCCGCGGCCCTTGCCTCCCAACGATCCCTTGCCCAGTTTATAGAAGCGAATGACCGGATCGATATCACGGGCGTCGAAATCGGCCACGATCCCGCGCTGGCGTTCGCGGCGATGCGCATGCAATACCTCGATCATGTGTTTACGGAGGGCGCTGACGTCGGCGTAATCGGCGATGGCGATCTCGCGCATGTAGGTTGCCAGCACGGTCTCCGTACGCGTGAACATCCAGCGTGAAAAATCGTTGCGGCTGCCATGAAAGAGGATGCTTTCGTCGGGAACGGTGTGCAGGGCGCGTTCCAGCGATCGCAGGTCCCAGGCCCGGCCTACTTCGGTGCCATCAGGCATCCGGAACACGAAGTCGCCAAATGCCAGGCCAAACTGGAAGAAGTTGTGGATATCAGCCTGCAGCGAAGGCGAAGCTTTGTGTAAAAACGCGGCGTTCATCTGTTGGGCATCGGCCGCATAGCCTGCCTCACTACTGGTGAGCAGCAGCGGGATATCGAATCGTCGGGAACGGATAGCCTGCAAGAGATCCAGCCCGGCCTTTCTGGCCAGCTGGCCCTCCCGTGGAAATTCGATGTCCGAGATGACGCCCAACACATAGGGCTCGAATCGTGTAAAATAGTCCCAAGCTTGCTCGTAGTTTTCGGCCAGCAGGATCTTGGGACGGGCGCGCATGGTGAGCAACCGGTGCTCTTCATTCAGCGTGCTTTCCAGCACGGCCCGGGTCTGACTCACCAGTTCCTTGTACAGCAGCGGCAGGAGGAGTGAGATGTGCTCCGGCGAGTTTTCTACAAACAGGATCACGCGCACGCCGGCGGTGGAGGTGTCGTTCTCCACATTCCAATGGTCCTCGGTGTTCT
>JAJRXO010000434.1 GCA_024276255.1 Chloroflexota bacterium
GATCAGATGCTGGCGATCGACGATTTCGATCAGCACGTCGAATGTGGGCGGAGCCCGGCGTTCGAGCACAGATTTCTGCGTGCCG
Source organism: Chloroflexota bacterium (assembly GCA_024276255.1). GTDB lineage: Bacteria > Chloroflexota > Anaerolineae > J102 > J102 > JAADGC01. Next base: position 86 of record JAJRXO010000434.1, read on the forward strand.
CGACGTCGCGCTTCCTCGTCCGACAGGGTGACGGACTCCACGCCGCCCACCAGATCGGAGAGGGTGGGGTTGAGCAGGAGGTTGGCCAGGGTGCGCCCGTGGGCCGTACCAATGAGCTGCACACCTCGTTCGGCAATGGTGCGGGCGGCTTCGGCTTCCAGGGCGCGGCCGATTTCGTCGATGATGATGACTTCGGGCATGTGGTTTTCCACCGCTTCGATCATCACTTCGTGCTGTAGCGAGGGCGTGCGCACCTGCATGCGCCGGGCGCGGCCAATAGCCGGATGCGGGATGTCGCCATCGCCGCCGATTTCGTTGGACGTGTCAACGATCACCACGCGTTTTTTCTGATCGGCCAGCACGCGGGCCGCCTCGCGCAGCAGGGTGGTCTTGCCCACGCCAGGACGGCCCAGCAGCAGGATGCTCTTGCCGCTGGTGATGATGTCCTGGATGATGTCAATGGTGCCATACACGGCGCGGCCCACCCGACAGGTGAGGCCCACGATTTTTTCCTGGCGATTGCGGATGGCCGAGATGCGGTGCAGAGTACGGGTAATGCCAGCTCGATTATCTTCGGTGAAGGAACCGATACGCTCCACCACATAGCGAATATCTTCTTCTCTGATTTCACGATCCAGTAATTCGAGATCTGCATCGACATAGCGGGCTTCGGGGCGCCGCCCCAGGTCGAGGATGATCTCAATCAATTCGGATTCGCGGCCGATTTCGCGTAGGCGTCGAGTAATGGACGGCGGCAACACGTCGAGTAGTGCTTCCAGATCGTCGGTTATTTTTTGTTGTGTATGATAGGTCAGGTTTGTGATCATAGAGTGAGAACGTTTATTGTTTTTGAGAGCCGGGCAGGCTGTATTCGCTGGGGATCAGCCCGGAGATGGGAACTTCTTTCATCTCGGTCACGGGCTGGGCCTGGCGGTTTTGCAGGGTCGTGTGTTTGACGAGCCGGGTGAGGGTGAAGCCCTCGCTGAAGCCCATGTCTTGCAGCAAAGGGCCGAAACTGGACTGATAAGGGCGCAAAGTGCAGTAGACGGGGCGGTGGGGGTACTGTTTGAGTATGTGCAGCGCATGATGCAACACGCAGGCCACCGCCAGAATGCTGTCGGATGTGCCATACAGGCGCAACCAGTGCCCGCGATTGCCGCGAGTGATGTGAGCGGCAGCGATGATGTCATTCTGCACTTCGTACACAATGCCTTCTGTTTGCTCCAGGGGCCACCAGGTGCGCAAATGCAGCAGCGATGGCGGATTGTCGTTCATCAGCAGGCGTCCTTCGGCCTGCTGAATGAGGGCAGGGGTGGTCCGTGTATACAATCGGTGCAGACCAAAGCTATCGATCTCGCGCTGCGAGCGGACTACCGCGCCCTTGGCCGGGCTCACGGTGGGGATCTCGTCGATCTGCTCCAGGCGGAAGATCGTTTCCTGGATGTAGGGGGCAAAGCCGCTGCTGGTGAGGATGGGCAATCCCGCAGCTTCGGAACTGACGCAGATGTAAAGACGCTGGATTCCCTGTTCGCCGGCCGCGTAAACCACGTAGTTGAGTAGTTTCTGCCAGATAACGGCGCTGGCCCGCGGATGCACGTCCGGATTGGGGGCGATGGCCATGATGTCGGCCTCAGGCCGGGTAGGCCGTTTGAGCGCCTGCACGAAGCCATGCAGGGGGAGCCCCAGCTTTTCATCGGGGTGGTAAAGATAGGTGGCTGCCCCCGTGCCGTGCCAGGCGACCGGCGCCCCCACCGCTGCCCAGAGCGGGGAATGTGAACCCGTGAGATGGCGTTCCCATTGCAGGGGGATGCTATGGCGCACCAGGCGTTGCAGCCGCAGGCTATCGCGCAGACGAAATGGTTTAATCAAAGGACAAGGCTCTCCGACAGGATGGTCATTATGGTCTATTTTACCACTGCCCGGCAAACTGGCAAGTGGCAAGAGCCCAATTTACGCCCGAACATGCCCGTCACCGAGCACGATCCATTTGTACGTGGTAAGCTCCTGCAGGCCCATGGGGCCACGGGCATGCAGTTTTTGCGTGCTCACCGCCACTTCAGCGCCCAGCCCCAGCTGGCCGCCATCGTTGAAGCGCGTGGAGGCATTGACGAACACCGCTGCAGCGTCGATTTCGTTTAGGAATCGCTGGGCATGTTGCCAGTTGTTGGTGAGAATGGCTTCGGAATGACCGGTGCCATGTTGGCGAATGTGCTCGATAGCGGCATTGATATCGTTCACTACGCGCAGGCCCAGGGTCAGGTTCAGCCATTCCGTGTCGAAATCATCCGCTCCTGCCGGCGATACGGCCTCATGCTCGCCCACCAGGGCCATGGCCGCCGGCGCCGCCCGGAACTGAACCCCGGCCGACGCCAGATGCTCGACCACGCGGGGCAGGAAGTCGGCGGCGATCGACTCGTGCACCAAAACGGTGTCGAGAGCATTGCATACGCTGGGGCGTTGGGTCTTAGCATTGTGGATGATGGCCAGGGCCTGGTCGAAATCGGCGCTGTCATCCACGAAGACATGATTGATGCCAATGCCGCCGGTGATCACCGGGATGGTGCTGTTTTCACGGCAGAAGCGGTGTAAACCGGCCCCCCCGCGAGGGATAATCATATCGACATAGGCATGCAATTTGAGCAAATAGCCTACCAGGGCCCGGTCGGGATTCTGGATGTATTGGATGGCGTTCTGGGGCAGATCCACCTCAGCCAGGGCGGCGTGGATGACCCTGAGAATTGCCAGATTGCTGCGCCGAATTTCTTTGCTGCCGCGCATGATGGCGGCATTACCGGTTTTCAGGGCCAGGGCAGCGATATCGATGGTAACATTGGGCCGGGCTTCGTATATCAAACCCAATACGCCCAGAGGGGTGCGGCGGCGACTGATACGCAGGCCGTTGGGTAGCACACGGGAGTCGAACTCGCTGCCGATTGGGTCGGGTAGATCAGCCACTTTGCGGGTGTCGGCCGCGAAGTTTTGCAGCCGCGCCGGCGTGATGGTCATGCGGTCGAGCAGGTTCTCGGCCAATCCGGCAGCCTGTGCGTCGGCCAGATCGGCCGCATTTGCGGCCAGGATATCATCCTGCGCCGCCAGTAAGCCGTCGGCCAAGGCGTACAACAGGGCGTTTTTGCGTTGGGTAGAGGCGGTGGCCAGAATGCGGGCTGCGGCGCGGGCAGCTTCGCCCATGGGGATCAGGGGATTGTCGTTCATGGTACTGTGTGTGGAGTGAGAGCCGGTGCGTGTGAGATGTGGCAGAGAGGGAGAGGATGTGTATTAGTGGGAAAATAATTCAGAGCAGGATCATGTCGTTGCGATGGATGACGGCCTTGCCGTATTCGTAGCCCAGCAGTTTTTCAATGCGGGCAGAATGCTGGCCCAGGATCTTGCGTACGTCGTCGGCCTGATAGCGTACCATGCCCCGGCCGATTTCACGGCCGGCGAGGGAGTAAATGCCGATGGTATCGCCGCGGTCGAAATCACCTTCGACGCTGGCGATGCCCACGGGAAGCAGGCTTTTGCCGTTTTCGATCAGGGCCTGGCTGGCGCCGTCATCCACGATAATGCGTCCGCCGGCCTTGTATCCGGCCAGCAGCCAGCGTTTGCGGCTTTCGGGATGGCTGGTGTGCGAAAGGAAGCGGGTTCCCAGGGCCTCGCCCTGCAGCAAGCGAGGCAGCACGTCGGGCGTGCTGCCGGCGGCGATGATCACGGTGGCTCCTCCGGCCAGCGCGGTTTCGGCGGCCTGCAATTTGGTGGTCATGCCGCCCGTGCCCAGGTCGCTACTGCTGCCGCCGGCCTGGGCCCAGAGCTGTTCGTCGATGGCTGTCACTTCGGCGATGAGGGAGGCGTTGGGATCGTGTCGGGGATCGGCGGTGAAGAATCCCGGTGTGTCTGTGAGCATAATCAACAGATCGGCCTCGGCCAGGGTGGCTACCATGGCCGAAAGATTGTCGTTATCGCCCACGCGGATTTCTTCGGTCGTGACCGTATCGTTTTCGTTGATAATGGGGATGATGCCGTGATCGAGCAGGGCGTGCAGGGTGAGCTGGGCATTGAGAAAACAGCGGCGATTCTGCAGATCCGCACGGGTGAGGAGCATCTGTCCGACCTGCAGATCGTAGATATCGAAGAATTGCTGGTACAATCCCATGAGTTTGAGCTGACCCACGGCGCTGAGCATCTGTTTGGCCGGGACATGCGGCGGGAGCTGGGGAAAGCCCAGTTGTTCTTTGCCGGCAGCCATGGCGCCGGAGCTGACGAGGATGATCTCGTGGCCCTGGCTGCGCAGGTGGGCGCATTGTCGCACCAGGTCCACAAGGCGGGATCGGTTAAGATAGGGGGTGCCAGCCGTGAGCACGCTGGTTCCCAGTTTGATGACGATGCGTTGCGGGGCCATGGCCATGTCAGGTTTCGAAGTAGCGATCGATTTCGGCCTTGCGCAGGCTTTCCAACTCCTGCGCCCAACTGCTGAGCAGGGCATCGAGCATGGTCAGCACATCGGCATCGGAGGGCATTTCGCCCGGCAGATAGCGTTGCAGGAGGCTTTGCACGCTTTCACGCCACAGATCAGCCATTTCCATCAATTCCACACGTTCAAATTCGAAGGAGCCCTGCGCCTTTTGCAGGGCTTGCTGCGCTTCCTCTAGCTGTTTTTGTAATTCCTGCACGCGGGCGTCGCTGTCATTGCCGCCAGGCCATATCAAAAAGCGCTGGGGATTGGTGTATCCGTTCCAGCCGTCGGATGTGGAATAGGGATCGACGCGCATGCCAAAGTGGAGGTGGGGGCCGGTGCTGAAGCCGGTATTGCCCGACAGTCCGATTTCCTGTCCGGCCTGCACTTTCTGGTTCTTTCTGATCTTGAATTCGTTGAGATGAGCATACAGGGTCTGCCCCCAGCTATGTTGCAATTTGATATACTTGCCAAATCCCTCGGGGTCTTCGACTTTGGCGATGACTTTACCGGCATCGACGGCGAGGATGGATGTGCCCGTGGGCATGCTAAAGTCGATGCCGTTATGGCCGGGAATGCCAAATCGGGCGTAGACATCGGGGTTTTCACCAAAACCCTGAGTCAGACGATGGGTACCGTCGAAGGGGAGTCGTACGAGGGGATCGGCCATGGCCGGGCTCCTGAACAGGGGGGAAAAGGCGTGGGGGATGGGCCAGCAGTTCAGCCGGTGGTGGGTGTGTCGGGGCAGAGCGGACGCAGCATGGTCCAGGGATAGATTCCGGCACTGTGTCCGTCGGCCCAGGTGATTTGCAGGGCATAGCTGCCCACGATGGTGGCGTCGATGACCTCTGTAGACACGGTCGGGGGCGGGCTCTTGTGCAGATCCGCAGGATCGATGGGAAGGCCCATGAATTCATGGCCCCCGCGGCAAGTGACGCACGGGCACACGTAGCGCAGGCCGGGCAGGGGATATTCGCAACGAGCGCCGTCGCTCCAGTCGATGATCAGCATTTTGCGGGGGCGATCGATGGTGATGTTGGCAGGTTGGGGTTGGGGGGTCATATCAGAGTTCGGCTGTGATGCGTTGGATACGGGTGGTGTAATCGGGATCCTGCATGGGATCGTAGTTGGGGCGCAGATAGCGGTTGAGGAAGAATTCCAGCCAGTCGGCTTTGGCGCTGGTCTGGGCCTGCGTCAGCTCGCGAGCTGCTTCGCTGAGCAAACAAACGGCCTGTGTGACTGCGGTCAGCTGATCGACCAGACGACGAATATGGCTTTGCTGAAAGCCGGGATCGGCTGTCAGCAGCGTATCGACCCGCTGCCGGGTTTCGTCCAGCATCCGGGTGATGGTCAGCCGCAGATCGTAGAGATCGTGGGCCGTGATCTCGGTGAGCATCTGTTCGAGATGACTGAAGAGCTGTTCATGCAGCCGGTATTTCTGCATGTCGCGCAGGGCTTGCAGGCACAGTACATTGTGGCTGCCCTCCCAGCTTTCGAATACCAGGGCGTCGCGATACAGGCGGGGAAGGATGGAGAAGTCTTCGATAGCGCCATTGCCGCCCAGTACCTCCTGCGCCCGTCGGATGCTGAGGCTGGCCTGCACTGAGGTGAAGTATTTGTTGATGTTCACCAACAGGCGGTGCACACCGCGTTCTTCGGCGGTCGCCAGGCCCATGTCGATGCGGTCGATGAGGTGGCTGAGGTGCATGGTGGAGGCCAGGATGGCGGCTGTATCCACTTTGATCTCGGCCAGGGCCTCGGCGACCAGCGGGTAGTCGGCAATGGCATGGCCGAAGGCCTCTCGGTGTTGGGCAAAGGTCCATGCCTCCACATAGGCCCGTCTCAACAGGCCGGCCGAGCCCAGGGCGTTGGCCCAGCGGGAGGTATTGAGCACCAGCTCGGTGACGATGTGGATGCCGTCTTCGAGATTGCCCAGCGGATAGGCCACGGCGTGGTCGAAGTCTATTTCGGCCGTGGCCATGGTGCGGGTGCCAAACTTGGTTTTGAGGCGGCGCAGATAGATGCGGTTGAGCGAACCGTCGGGCAGACGTCGTGGTACTAAAAAGACGCCCAGTCCGCGGGTGCCGGCGGGGGCATGTAAAGGCCGGGCAGTCACCAGCATTTGATCGGCGTTGGCCACCGAGCAGAACCATTTTTCTCCTGTCAGCCGCCAGCTGCCGTCGCCGGCGTTTTCAGCCACGACTGCATTGGCCCCCACATCGGAGCCGCCCTGCACCTCGGTGAGGTATTGGGACGCGACTTGCTTCCTGTCGTAATCACTTTCCAGCAATGACGGCAGATAGTGTTGCTGCAAGTTCTCGCTGCCCACGGTTTGCAGGGTGCGGATCAGGCCCATCGTGCAGACGATAGGACAGACATGACCCATCTCACCGGCCTGGCTGAGCAAATAGAAGTAGGCGCTCTGCAATACGGCATTGCCGGGGTGTTCTTGCAGGGTCAGAATACCGGATTCGTAAACCGGACGACCGGCGATGTGATAGGAGGGGTGAAATTCGACTTCTTCTGTGCGTTGGCCAATGCCGTCCCAGCGATTGAGGCGGGGATGGTTTTCAGGCCGGTCGTTGATGGTGGCGGCCTCGTCGATAATGGTGGCAACCTGGAAGCCAAATTCACTGAGTCTGCCAGCAACGGTTTGATATGTTGCTTCGCCCAGATACATCTGCAACACGCGTTGCAGGTTGGAGTCGGTGGTAAAGAAATTATCCGGGACGGCCTGTTTCCAGGCGGCCAGCTGGTTTCGCCCCTGTTCCTGGGCGGCCAGCGTAGCGGGAGCGGGAAGTGTACTCATGGTATCACCTGCCTTTGAGTGCAAAATCAAGAGAGCAGATTGCGACATACACAGGGTTGGCAGCGACGTAGGGATTGGCTTAAGTATACCGCAAATCCGCCTGCTATGCATGCAACGTTGACAAGGGCGTCGTTTCTTTGGGAAGCGCGGCCATCATCATGATACAATAGCCCCGTATCTATCCCTTTCACCCTTGTTTTTCTCCACCTCATCTCTTCCTTACTCAAAACCCATGAGCGATCGCGAACGAATTCGCCTGACCAGCCTGGCCAGTTGCGCCGGCTGAGCGAGCAAACTGGCCGCTGAGGCCCTGGCGCAGGTTCTGCGTCCCATCCAACAAACATTTGCAAACCAGCAGTACGACGACGTGATCGTGGGCCTGGACGTGGCCGATGATGCTGCCGTGTATCGCATCAGCCCCGACTTGGCCATCGTGGTCACGCTGGATTTCTTCACGCCCATTGTGGATGATCCCTACGCGTACGGGGCCATCGCCGCCGCCAATGCGCTCAGCGATATCTACGCCATGGGGGCGCGACCGATCATGGCCTTGAATATCGCCGCCGTACCCAAAAAGCTGCCCATGCACATCACCGCCGAGATCATGCGCGGTGGAGCAGAAAAGGCCCGCGAGGCAGGCATTCCTGTGGCGGGCGGGCATACCATCCAGGATGACGAGCCGAAGTACGGGTTGGTCGTTGTCGGGGCCATGCACCCCGACCGGCTCACGCGCAAGGGGGGAGCGCGTGCCGGAGATCAGATCATACTCAGCAAGGCGCTGGGCGCCGGCGTGATCGCCACCGGCCTCAAGCGGGATCTGGCAACGGAGGCGGAGATAGCAGCAGCTACTGCCAGCATGATGCAGCTCAATGCCGCTGCCGCCGACCTGGCACAGCGTTATAGCGCCACGGCCGTGACAGATGTGACGGGTTTTTCACTCCTGGGGCATGCCTGTGAGATGGCATCTCAGGGGAAGGTGGGGTTCGCGTTTGATTTTTCCGCTCTGCCCTGGTTGCCGGGGGCCGAGCGCCTGGCGGCCGACTTTATTTTCCCGGGCGGCGCTTTCGACAATCAACGGTACTTCAGCCCTCACACCCGGTTTGACACCGGCCTGCACGACTGGCAGCAGGTGCTATGCTTTAGCCCCGAGACCAGTGGTGGGCTGTTGATGACCGTGCCCCCGCAAAATGTTTCCTCTTTGCTAAAGACGGCCGCTGCCCAGGGCGTGTCATTGTGGCACATTGGCGAGGTGATAGCCGAACCTGGCCTTCACATCAGGAATCGCAGTTTATGAAGCCCATCCTCTTCGCCTCCATTCTTTTCAGCGTTTTGCTTGTTTTGCCCCTGCTCTCTGCCTGCGACGGCGTTGTACCGGCGACGCAATCACCGGAACATCAGCAGTTGTTGCCCTTGCAGCAGAATGAGGGCGCGGGGGCTGACGGGGCGGCCCGGAGTCCATTGCCGACGCCCACAAGCGCAGCCGCCAATGCTGACGTCGAATTCGTGCGCGCCCAGCGGGCGACAGACGGCACGTGGACTTTCAGCGTAACGGTGCGGCATCCTGACACGGGATGGGAGGATTATGCCGACGGCTGGGATGTCGTGCTACCGGACGGCACGGTGATCAAACCCGACCCCAGCAGTCCTTTTACCCGTCTGCTCGTGCATCCGCATGTCGATGAACAACCCTTTACGCGTTCCCAAAGTGGCATTGCCATCCCCGC
>JAJRXO010000435.1 GCA_024276255.1 Chloroflexota bacterium
GAAGACATCGTCGCGCTCCTCGATCTGCACATCGCTAAAACCCGCTGCCATCAGGAGATCTTCCCATTGGGCGCGGGTCAGGAAGATATCGGCGATCTCGCCCAGGCTGCTGAGGCATCCCAGCCGGCCGCCGGGGGCGAGGACACGATGAATCTCCGCCAGGGCACGCTGCTTCTCCTCCAGCGTCAAGTAAAGCAGCATGAAGGAGGTGGTGACAAGGGAGAACGTGTCGTCGGCAAACGGTAGCTCCAGCACACTCCCCTGCTGCAGTTCGACATTCAATCCCAGACAGGACGCCTTGGCTTTGAGCCGGACCAGCATATCCGGACTCAGATCCAGGCCCACAACCTGTTTCGTGCGTTCGGCCAGGGGCAATGTCAGCAGGCCGGTGCCACAACCCACGTCCAGCGCCACATCTTCGGGTCCGGCTGCCAATCGGTCGAGGAGCTCCCGGGCCGCGCGACGGTAACCGGGCATGCTGAGAAACGCCAGATCATAGATCGGGGCCACGACAACGTAAAAGCGGCGCACCCAGGGAACGCGTTCACGGCCCTGTACCAGGCGGGCGGTTTGGGCGCCGCGAATAATCGTATAATTCAGCCATCGGCGCAGCTCTCCCCTGTCCTGTTCCCGCTGCCAGAGGACGCCAAGCATAGCGCCCAGGGCCAATCCGGTCAACCATCGCCGTTTCATGTTATTTCCTCCTGATCAGGCATGATCATAGCGCAAGAGCCGCAGGGCATTCAATACCACAATGATGGTGCTGCCTTCATGCAGAAGCACTGCCCCGCTGAGGGCCATAAGTCCGGCCACAGAAGTAACAATGAGCAGGCCGATCACGCCCAGGGAGACGCCCAGGTTCTGCACAATGATGCGGCGGCTGGCCCGGCTGAGGCCCACGGCAAAAGGCAACTTACCCAGGTCATCGGCCATCAGGGCCACGTCCGCGGTCTCCAGGGCGACAGCAGTACCGGCCGCGCCCATGGCGATGCCTACGGTAGCCGTGGCCAGGGCCGGGGCGTCGTTCACGCCATCACCCGTCATGGCAACGGGGCCGTATTCCTGCAACAATTCCTTAATGGCATCCAGTTTGCTCTCTGGCAGCAAGTCGGCCCGTACATCTGTGACGCCCACTTCGCGGGCGATCTTCTGCGCCGCGCGCTCGTTATCGCCAGTGAGCATGACCAGGTGGGCAATGCCCAACTGACGCAGCTGCTCCATGGTCTGGCGCACAGCAGAGCGGGGCGTATCAGCCAGGGCCAGAACGCCCTGCAGCGTGCCATCATAGCTTACCAGCATGGTGGTCTTGCCGTCAGCTTCCAATTCGCTAATCAGCGCTTCCAGTTTTCCGTCCCAGGCATGGCTGACCTCCTCCTGGAACAGACGGGCAGAGCCGATGAGTACAGGCTTGCCGTCGACCTCGCTGCGCACGCCGCGACCGGCCAGATTCTCCATTCCGTTGGCAGAAGGCAGGCTCAAATTCCGCTGGCGCGCGCTTTCCACGACTGCCTGAGCCAGGGGATGATTGGACTGCTGCTCCACGGCCGCGGCCAGGCGCAATAGCTCATCGGGTGTCGTGCCATTGAGGGGCATCACATCGGTGACCCGGAAACGCCCGCGGGTCAGGGTGCCGGTTTTATCAAAGGCCATGACCTTCACAGTGCCCAGGTTCTCGAGATGCACACCGCCCTTGATCAATACGCCGTTACGTGCGGCCTGGGCAACACCTGCCAGCACTGTCGCCGGCGTGCCAATGGCAAGAGCACAGGGCGAGGCTGCCACCAGCAGCAACATGCCCCGATAAAAACTGGCTGTCCAGGGCATCCAACCCGCCAGAGGGGGAACCACGATCACGACCAGCACCAGCAGTAAAACAGCCGGTACAAACCGGGCGGTGAAACGCTCCGTAAACTGTTGGGTAGGGCTCTGCTGACCCTGGGCTTCGGCCACCATCTGCATGACGCGACTGAGTGTATTGTCACGGGCCAGCTTCGTGACCTCGACGTCAAGCGCCGCTTCCAGGTTGATGGCGCCGGCAAACACATCGTCCCCCACCTGCTTCGCCACGGGAACGCTTTCGCCGGTGATGGGGCTCTGGTCCACAGCGCTGGCGCCTTGTAACACCCGACCATCCACGGGAATGCGATCGCCGGGGCGCACCACCACCACATCGCCGATGCGCACCTGCGCCACGGGCAATTCAATGAGATCACCGTTTCGTTTGACGCGGGCCGTCTTGGGCATGAGCTTGCCCAAAGCATTGACAGCATCCCGCGCCCGGTCCAGTGCGTAATGTTCACCTGCATGCCCCAGGCTGAAGAGGAAGAGCAGGAATGCGCCTTCTGCCCATTCACCCAGAATCGCCGCGCCCGCAGCCGCGGCCAGCATGAGCACATCAGTATCGAAGCGCCCCTTCAATAACCCGGGAATGGCATGCGTGGCGATGTCATAGCTGCCGGCCAGGTAGGAGAGCAGATAGAAACCGAGGGCAACGCTGGCTGACATACCGAAAAAGGTCTCGCCCAGCCAGCCAGTGATCAGGAAGGTGCCCGCCAATCCCACCAGGATCAGAGTCCACCGCTCCTGCATCCAATGCGGCAGGATGGTGGGCGCGCTGCCATGATCATGCTCGGCCCCGCCCTCTTCTTCCCCTGCCACAGCCACTTCGGCCACCGGCCGGTAACCCAAGCCGCGGATGGCTGCCTCGATTTCGTCCCGGCTCAGGCGCTCACTGTCATAGGCCACGAAAGCAACGCCGGCAGCATAATTGACGTGGGCATGTAACATGCCCGGCAGGACTTCCAGAACCTGCTCGAGAGAGAGGGCGGCATCAGCCGCGGGAATACTGTCCAGAGCAATCGTTTCATGTCGGTAGCGATCGGTCACATGGGCGCCGAGCTGCCGGGCAAGGCGCTCGATCTTCGCCAGCGAAACCAAATCGGGGTCGTAGTGCAGGCAAAGTTGGGCTGTACCGTTGTTACGCACGATATGCGCCTCGGAGATGCCGCGCGTGCGGGACAGTTCATCGGTCAGCATACTGACGCAGTCATCGCCAGCGTCCATCTCGGGCAGCAGAATGGTGAGGTCAAGTTGCAGTTTTTTGGTCATGGTGATAGGGAGTAGGGAGGTGGAAGATGGGAGTAGGAAGCAGGGAGTAGGGAGTAGGGAGACGGTGAGGAGTCCTGGTTTACAGGTTTACCGATCTACTCATTTCCCAGTTTCCTGGTCTACTAATTTCCTGGTTTCCTAGTCTACCAATTTCCTAGTTTCCAATTAACATATAAGCATGTATTCATGAAATTAACGTAAAATAAAATCGCGCCGACGCGGATTTGGGCGAC
>JAJRXO010000436.1 GCA_024276255.1 Chloroflexota bacterium
AGTGATCCCTTGCTCGAGGCAGAGCAGGCTGCCCTCCGCCAGGCCGAGGCCCTGCAAAAAGCGCAGGAAGAAGCCCTGCGCCAGGCCAGAGCCCTGCGGCGGGCCCGCGAAGCTGGCTGGGGAGCAGGCGCAGGTTCGCCCGAGCAGGCAATCGCCCAATTGCGGCAGGCCCTGATGGCCGCATTGGCCGCGCTGGGTGGCATTGAGCCCGGCGGGCTGCCACAGACAGCAGCCCCGCCAGCCGCAGCGCCACCTGCACCATCAGTCTCCCAGCAACCCGCCCCCGCAGCGGAAGCAGCGCCGCCCCCTGTTGCCGAAGAAGAGGAAGCGGCGCCCGCGGAGCCACAGGCCGCGGCCGCTCCTGCCCCGGCAGCGCCAGCCGCCCCCGCGATCATCAAAAGCCCGCCGCCCATCAAACCCTGGCTGCCAGACGAGATGAAAACGCCGCTGCTCACCGAAAAATGGAGCGGTCAGGTACGCGAGATAACCCTGGGCGCCACAGCTGCCGAAGGCGGCACCCGCACTCGCACCGTCACGGTGGGCGGGCACAAAGCCATGCCCTTCCTCACCTTCGATGGCGACATCCCGCATGCACCGGTTATCGCCCTCGAGATCGCCGATCGTCGGCCCGATGGCTGGTCGCCCCTGCTGTACGAGCACTGGGGCAAGGTGATGGACAATCCCTCTGCCTGGGCGCAGGCAGCTGAGCAGGCCGGCGCCGAATTGCTGTTGCTTCGCCTCTCTCTCACCGACAGCGAAGGCCAGCCCAACACGCCAGAGCGGGCCGTGAAGGTCACCAAAGACGTGCTGGCTGCCAGCGGCCTGCCCCTGCTGGTCTATGGCCCCGGCCAGGTCGATCTCGATAACGAATTACTCGTGCCCGTATCAGAGGCCTGCAAGGGCGAACGCCTGGTGTTGGGCATCTGCGAGGACAAAAACTACCGCACCATCGTCGCCACCGCCATGGCCAACGATCACCTGGTGACGGCCCGCACGGCCATGGATGTCAACCTGGCCAAGCAGCTCAACATCCTCATCACCGACATGGGCCTGCCGCTGGAACGCATCCTCATGGACCCCACAACCGGGGCCCTGGGTTACGGCTTCGAATACGGCTACTCGGTGATGGAGCGTCTGCGTCTGGCCGCCCTGCAAGGGGACGCCATGACACAGTTGCCCATGATCGTCACGCCGGGCGAGGAATGCTGGAAGGCAAAGGAATCGAAGGTAGGCGCGGGTGTCCCCGAAGCCTGGGGCGACTGGCTGGAGCGTGCCATCACCTGGGAAACCCTCACCGCCAGCATGCTCATCGAATCCGGCGCCGACATCATCGTCCTGCGCCATCCCGAATCCCTCAAACGCACCCGCTGGGCGATCGATGATCTGACACGCAACACGTAATACGCAGCACGCAATACGCAACACGCAATACGCAATACGCAACACGTATTTCGTATCCCGTATCCCGTATCTCGTAACTCGTATCTCGTATCTCGCAATGTGGATGCCCTATGACCTATGAGGAATGGCTGCAAAGTGTGCCCGAAACCATCACCCGTGATCGGGTCTGGCGGCTGGCAGCCTACCGCATGGCAATGTTCCTGGCTGATCTGGCCTGGCATGACACCGGTAACCTACTCAAAGATCGCCGGACATTATCACTGGCAGATCAGCTGTTTCGGGCAGTTGGATCGATCTCAGCCAACATCGCCGAAGGCTTTAGCCGTGGTTCCGGAAGGGATCGAGCTCGTTTCTATGAATACGCGCTTGGTTCTGCCCGCGAGACACGAGGTTGGTATTACCAGGGACGCCATGTATTGACCAAACACGTGACAGAGCATCGTATTGCCCTGGTAACGCAGATCATTCGCCTGCTCCTCAGTATGATCGTCCCCACACGCAGCCAAACACTGGCCGAAGACGAACCCGTCTACGCAGCCATTCCCCTCGACTCATCAGCCCCCATCCCCTTTGCCGACGACACACGCAACACGTAATACGCAATACGTAATACGCAATACGCAACACGGAGAACTCCCATGGCCCTATCTGGCATTCAAATCTACAAAATGCTCCCGCAGACCAACTGCAAGGACTGCGGTTTTCCCACCTGCCTGGCCTTTGCCATGAAACTGGCCGCCAAACAAGTCGAACTGGCCGCCTGTCCTCATGTCAGTGAAGAGGCCAAGGCCAAGCTGTCGGCTGCCGCCCAGCCGCCTGTGCGCCCCCTGGCCGTCAAGTCCAATGGTCATCAGGTGCTGGCCGGCAACGAAACCGTGCTCTTCCGCCACGAAAAGAAATTCTATACCCCGCCGGGACTGTTTGTGCGGGTGTATGACACCGAACCAGAAGATGTTGTCCAGGCCCGTGTGCAGGAGGTGGAATCCTACCGCGTGGAATACGTGGGCATGGAACTGCAGATGGGCGGCATTGCCGTACAGGCGCATGGCGGCGATTTTGCGGCCACCGTGCACGCCGTGCGCGCAGCCAGCAAACTACCCCTCATCCTCATCGCCGATGTCGACGATCTCAAAGCTGGAATGGCCGAACTGAACGAGGATGAAGTGCCCCTGCTGGTTGGGGCCAGCGTGCAGAACTGGCGTGAGATGGCGGCGCTGGCCAAAGAACGACCGGCAGTGCTGGCGGTCATCGCCGATAACATCGATACCATGGTGGCCCTCACCACGCGCTTGATGGACGAAGGCGTCAAAGACATGGTTCTGGCCCCCGCGCAACGCGACCTGCGTGGCACGCTGCACGCCAACACGACCAGCCGCCGTATGGCGCTGAAGAAGAACTACCGGGCGCTGGGCTTC
>JAJRXO010000437.1 GCA_024276255.1 Chloroflexota bacterium
CCGTGGATGCCGTCGACAACCAGCTCTTCGTCATCGACCCTGACGGCGCCCAGGTCCTGGCCAGCCTGTCCATCGCCGCCCAAAATCCCGATCATGGTGGCCAGAGCCTCACTATTTCCGACAACCTCATCTTCGTCCCCGCTTATGCCGCTGGCACGGTGGATATATTCAGCGAAGCCGACTGCCTGCTGCCGACTGCCACGCCCACTCCGACCTTCACACCCACACTGACCCCAACGGCCACCATCACCCCAACGGCCACGCCCAGCCCTACGATCACCCCCACGCCCCCCATTCGGGTGCGTGTGATCAAACGCAACGTCAACCTGCGCGTCGGCCCCGGTCGTGCATTCGAAATCCTTGCTTCCGCACCGTACAACAGCGAATACACCGCGGACGGCCGTAATGATGATGCTTCGTGGCTGCACGTATGTTGTACCGATGCTGGCGCCGGCTGGCTGCGCAGAGCCCTGTTGCAGGTCAGCGGCGATGTCGACTCCCTGCCCCTGTTCCCCACCCCCACGCCAACCCACACGCCTACCCCCTCAACAACCCCCACCCATACTGCGACGCCCACGATCACGCCCACCCCTTCCCCCACCTTCACGCCGACTTCCACTCCCCTCCCCTCAGCAACCCCCACCCACACATCAACGCCCACCATCACGTCGACCCCTGCCCCCAACGCCACACAGACCCCAACGCCTACCAATACCAGGCCGCCCCGCACGCCAACAAAAACACCGACGAGTACTCATACGCCCAGCCCCACACCCCCACCTACGCCCACTGCTACTCCCACCCCCCTGCCACCCACCATTATTGCCAAGGTAGAGATCGTCTGGCCGCATGGCGGCGCCCCTGTTACCGAGGCCAAACTGGCCAATATCACAGCCCATCTTTACGAGGATGAACAGCTCAACCCTGTAACCTGCAACTTCAACGGCGTGGTTCGTCTGTGGATGGCTAAAAACAATGAGGCCGCTCGCCCCATTGCCGTGGGCCAGCCCCGGCGCACCAACGAGGACGGACGCACCTTTGTGGTGTGGGACTTCAACGATGTCGACGTCAGCGCTGCCAACGATCCCGCTACACGCCTCAACTTCTTTGTCACCGTAGATGGTTTTCAAACCCGCCACAACATCTGGACTCATGGCGCCGAGGCGCGCACACTGGCCCCCCAGCAGGATCGCCCCACCGCCGTACTCAAGATCATGCCCTCGGCCATTGATGCCAAGATCGAGATCGTTTGGCCGCATGGAGGGGCTCCCGTCACCAGTGCCCGGCTGGCCAACGTCAGCGCCACCCTCTTCAAAGCCAACTCCCTCTCGGCCCTGAACGTGCAACCTCCGCCCACGGTGCGTTTGCATTGGAGTATCGATAATGGCATCGATCGCAAGCTCGCCCAACTGCCCATCGGCGTCCCGCGGGTGATCAGTTCTCAGGACCAGCGCTGGCAGATGTTCGACTTCAACGATATCGATGTCAGCGCGGCCAACAATCCCGACACGCACATCTATTTCTGGCTTGACGTTGCCGGCGTGCCCACATATCCCAACATCTGGACTCACGGCGCCAGCGGGCTCACCATTGCCCCCCGCCAGGATGTGCCGGCTCGCAGTTGCCAGCCATGATTGCGTGTTGCGTATTGCGTCTCCAGCAGCTTGCCCCTCAAACACGTGATACGTAATACGCAACACGTAACACGAAAAAGCTCCGGCCTTGTGGTAAGACCGGAGCTTTTCATATTGGCAAAAGGAAACGGATCTATTTGATCTCGACCACTGCGCCTTCGGCCTCGAGGGCAGCCTTGGCCTCTTCGGCGGCGTCTTTGCTGACAGCTTCGAGAATGACGGAAGGTACGCTTTCGACCACTTCCTTGGCCTCTTTCAGGCCCAGGTTGGTGAGGGCGCGCACAGCCTTGATGACCTTGATCTTCTTGGCGCCATGATCCTTGAGCACGACGTCAAATTCGGTCTTTTCTTCGGCAGCTTCTTCAGCGCCGCCAGCGCCACCCGGCACCATACCGGCAACGGCGATGGGAGCTGCAGCGCTCACGCCCCAGCGTTCTTCCAGCATTTTTTTCAGTTCCGCGGCTTCCAGCAAGGACAGCGCGCTCAGTTCTTCGTAAAGTTTTTCCAGATCAGCCATGGTTATTGATACTCCTTAAGATATCGAAGGGATGGGTGTTCATACAGAATACGGTCTGGGATTGTTTCGAAACGTTCGCCAACAACCCTGTTGTAAGCAGGGGAACCGGGGATCGATAAAATCAGCCTGGTTGCCTTGCTAAGCCGTTTTCCTGTTTATCGCCCTGCCGTACAGCAGTGCCTTGCAGGAAGACGATGACCTGTAGAATGATGGGAATTGAGTAAAAGGTGGGGGCAGGACATCCTGCCGGGTTCAAATCAGGCAGCTTCGGCTTCGCCGCCTTCCTTGTCGATACGCGCCTGCAGCAAACCGATCAGATCGCGATGCGGTGCCGAAACAAGGCTGGCCAATGCAGTCATCGGCCCCACAATGGCGCCAACCAACTGCGCCAGTTGCACATCACGCGAAGGCAGGTCTGCCAACGCCAGCGCGCCTGCGGCGTCTAACAGCGAATCACCAAGAACGCCGCCATGTACCGTAAAGCCATCGCCAACTTCCTTGGCGAAATCTCTAAGTACCTTCGCGGCAGCAGCCAGGTCTTCACCCATGAAGACAAAGCCAACCGGGCCGATCATGGCCTCTTCGGGTACCGGCTTACCGGCTTCCTGCAAAGCCAGCATCATCAACGTTTTCTTGGCCACGATGAATTGAGCGTCATTCTGGCGTAATGCATGACGCATCTTCTCCATCGCCCCTACGTTGATGCCGCGATATTCGCATACAAGCACGGCATAGCTGTTATCGATCAGTTCTTTGTAAGACGCAATCAACTCAGCTTTTCGGGATCGTGTAATAGGCAAGTGGTCTCACCTCCTTTTGCCATAAAATGATGATAAATCTATCTCAGCGCCATAGTTTGCAGAAAAAGAAAACCTTCGCACCGATGATGCGAAGGCGACAGAGGGGTTCATCATCCCGTGGGACGATGCCAAACTGTACTTTCCTTCGCCTCGGCAGGAGATTAAGCCGTAATCGGCACCTGCTGTCTTCAGCGCTAGAGAGTTAGAACAAAGTTGGGGATATGTAATTACAGTCGGGTGCGCAAAGCAGTCAGATCAGAGATATCGATGCGAGCAGAAGGGCTCATGGTGGTGGAGATATACGCTTTGCGGATATAAGCGCCCTTGCTGGAAGCGGGCCTGTTGCGCAGAATCGAGTCCACAACCGCGGCCAGGTTATCGAGCAGGGCTTCGGTTTCGAAATCTCGCTTGCCAAAGGGCACGTGGATGTTGGCGGTTTTGTCGACGCGGTATTCCACACGGCCTTTGCGTGCTTCTTCGATCACGCGGGGGATCTCGGGGCCCTGCACAATGGTGCCGGCCTTGGGGCTGGGCATGAGGCCGCGCGGGCCCAAAATGCGGCCCAGGCGACCGACCTTGCTCATGGCGCGGGGAATAGCGATGGCCATGTCGAAATCCAGCCATCCACCCTGCACCTTGGCGACCATGTCCTCCAGGCCGACGTAATCGGCGCCGGCTGCTTCGGCAATGGTGGCATCTTCGCCATCGGCGAAGACGAGAATGCGCACGCTTTTACCGGTGCCACGGGGCATCACAACGACCCCGCGCACCATCTGGTCGGCATGGCGAGGGTCCACCCCCATGCGTAGATGCAGTTCAAAGGTCTCGTTAAAACGAGCTGCGCTGTTCTGTTTGAAGAATTCGATGGCTTCCTGCGCGGTGTAGAACCGATCGCGATCAAGCTGTGCACTGACAACTCTGTAATTCTTTCCGTGTTTTGGCATGTGAAACTCCTGTGGTCATTGCGGACGTGAACGTCCTGCCACGAAAAAGGGTTCGCCGGGCAAAAAAGCCCGTATTGATGACTCAGTCCTCGACGACTTCCAGGCCCATGCTGCGGGCGCTGCCTTCGATCTGACGCATGGCGCCTTCGATATCGATGGCATTGAGATCTTTCATCTTCATCTCGGCGATCTCACGCACCTGCGAACGGGTGACCTTGCCCACCTTAGTGGTGAGGGGATTACCCGAACCACTCTGGACGCCGGCTGCTTTTTTCAGCAGATCGGAAGCGGGAGGGGTTTTGGTGATAAAGGTGAAGGAACCGTCGGTGTAAACAGTGATCTCGGCCGGGATGATGTTGCCGACCATGGTGGAAGTACGGGCGTTGTACTCCTTGCAAAAACCAACGATATTGATGCCATGCTGACCCAGGGCCGGGCCGACAGGGGGGGCCGGGGTCGCCTTGCCAGCCGGTAGCTGGAGGGTAACGACTGCTTTTACTTTCTTAGCCATGAAATGCTCCGATAATAATCAGGTAACGTGCCGACTCGATGACGCTGCGTGTTGTTCACCGCGCTCAGCCGACGTTTGAGTAAGATGTTTCAGGATTTTTCTAATTGTAAAAAGTCGACTTCGACGGGGGTCTCACGGCCAAAAATGGAAATGAGCACCCGGGCTTTACCACGTTCGATGTCGATTTCATCGACAATACCATGGAAATCGGCGAAAGCGCCTTCAGTGACACGCACCCGCTCGCCTACCTTGAAGCTGACCTGCACGCGCGGCTCGGCCGCTTCGATACGGTTCATGATGCGCTCGACTTCTACGGCGCTCAATGGCGTGGGACGATTGCCAATACCAACGAAACCGGTCACGCCCGGTGTGTTGCGCACAACATACCAGCTGTCATCATTCAAGATCATCTGTACCAGGATATAGCCGGGGAAGACGCGACGCTGAACCACGCGACGTTCGCCTTCTTTCAGCTCGATTTGTTCCTCGGTGGGCACAATCACCTGAAAGATCAGGTGTTCTTTGCCCATCGACTGAATACGGTGCTCAAGGTTCTTCTTGACCTTGGTTTCCATTCCCGAATAGGCATGGACCACATACCAGGCGCGGCCATCATCCACCTCTTTTTCTTCCGTGGTGTCGAGGCTGGCATTATCGGCCGTTTCGGGCTCATTATGTGATTCAACCGGTGTCGGTTGTTCCTGGTCGGGGCGTTCGGTTTGCGGATCAGTCACGGGGTTATCCTGAGGTGCAGAACATGCACGCAATAAATACTAGCGATAAATCAGAATGTCCATTAATTGCGCGCCCACTGCATCGACGAGGCCCAGAATCACGGACATCGCCACAGTGACAGCCAACACGATGGCGCTCAAGCGCAGCCATTCCTGACGGGTGGGCCAGGTGACCTTGGCCAATTCAGCACGCGTTTCGCGCAAATATCGCGTAACCGGATTTGATTTTAGTTTGGCAGGGGCATCGGTTTTTGCTTTTGCCATAAGGAATGCTCCCAGGAGTGCTTCCAAATCCGATGCAGGTGCATCGGGTTATTACGGTTTAAGACACCGCCCCCACAAAGGAAACGGTGTCTTGCAACAACGAACAGGCGAGGCAGGACTTGAACCCGCAACCTGCGGTTTTGGAGACCGCTGCTCTGCCAATTGAGCTACTCGCCTTCGGCAGTCAAGACATGCCTGACGTGATAGAATACCTTATTTTGTCTCGCGATGCAAGCGGTGCGTCCGGCAGCGCGGGCAGTATTTCTGCAATTCTATACGGCCGGTTTGGGTACGGCGATTTTTACTTGTGAGGTAGTTGCGCTCTTTGCACTCGGTGCAAGCGAGCGTAACTAAAATGCGATTACCTTTCTTTGCCACGATATTGGTCTCGTTCCATTAAGAAATGGGGGTAGGGAGCAGGCGTTCAGCCTGCCCCCGGTGATTTTGTTTAGCTTGCAGGAATAATGGCGCTTATTCCAAAATTTCGGTGATGACGCCGGCGCCCACGGTGCGGCCGCCTTCGCGGATGGCAAAGCGACTGCCTGCTTCCAGCGCCACCGGCACGATCAGCTCCACGACCATGTTCACGTTGTCGCCTGGCATGACCATTTCCACGCCCTCCGGCAACTGAATCGAGCCCGTCACGTCCATCGTGCGAATGTAGAACTGCGGCCGGTATCCATTGAAGAACGGCGTGTGTCGTCCGCCCTCTTCCTTCTTCAACACATACACTTCCGCATTGAACTTCGTGTGCGGCGTAATGCTCCCTGGCTTCGCCAGCACCTGGCCGCGTTCCACCTCGTCGCGGTTGATGCCGCGCAGCAGCACACCCACGTTCTCGCCCGCCTCGGCGTAGTCCAACACCTTGCGGAACATCTCCAGACTCGTGGCCACTGTCTTGCGCGTCGGCTTCAGCCCTACGATCTCTACCTCGTCCATGGGGTTGATCCGCCCGCGTTCCACTCGACCCGTCACCACCGTGCCGCGTCCCTTGATCGAGAACACGTCTTCAATAGGCATCAGGAACGGCTTGTCGATCTCTCGCTCCGGCGTGGGGATGTACTCATCCACCACCCGCATCAACTCCCAGATGCACTCGTATTCCGGCGCATTCGGATCGTCCGATTTGCACATCAACGCCTTCAATGCACTGCCGCGCACGATCGGCGTCTCGTCGCCAGGAAATCCATAGTCGTCCAGCAGCTCCCGCAGCTCCAGCTCGACCAGCTCCAGCAGCTCCTCGTCGTCCATCATATCCACTTTATTCAAAAACACCACCATCGCCGGCACTTCCACCTGCCGCGCCAACAGCACGTGCTCTCGCGTCTGCGGCATCGGCCCATCCGGCGCCGCCACCACCAGGATGGCGCCGTCCATCTGCGCCGCTCC
>JAJRXO010000438.1 GCA_024276255.1 Chloroflexota bacterium
CTCAGGCGGCCAGCGGCCACGCGCCGGAACTGCTCCATCTGCCACAGACGATCCTGGGCATGCACAAAACCCTGGGCAAACCACAGGTCATGCTCTGTGTGGGCGTAAATGTGAGGCACTCCCCAGCGGTCACGGATGACCTCGACTGCGTGTTTCAGACCTTCCACATCCACACGACCATGAATACGGGGGTGTGGACGATAGACCAGGGCCCAGTAAAAAAGCAGGGCGAAGGCGGCTACCAGGATGATGGCAACACTGAGGATAAGAGCCTGGGTGGGTGTCATGATGGATTGCTTCCCCTGTTGAGGCCTGAATCTGGCCGCAGCTTGAAGGAAGCTCCGGCGCTGTGGTGGATCATGTCGATTACATTTACTAATGCACCCCGGCCAGCAAAGGGTTGGCCAGTTCGATGGGACGCAGTAGCGCGCCTTCACTGGTAGCATTACCCGAACGGGCGCCTGTGTACATGCCTACCAGACGCCCCTGCTCATCCAGAGCCAGGCCGCCCAGATTGGCCAGGGTAAGCTGGATGTCGCTCTGCATCCAGCCGCGAGGGCTGTTGAGCGTGGCATCGGGTAAATAGCCCAGAAATTGGCCGCTGCCAATGGTCAGGGCCCGGCCCACGTGCTGCTCTGCCGTACCACTGGCCATAAAGCTAATCACAGCCAGCGGACTGGGCTCGACGCCGCTGAGGCTGGTATTGCGTTCCGCGGGGGTGAGCCGGAAGCTGTTGGGCAAAGGGGAATCATCTTGCATGGCAAATATCTGCAGCACAGCCAGATCCCGTTGCGGATCAGCCCGCACCACCCGCGCCAGATACCAATCCTGCAAGGCCCGACCATCATACACCCCCGAGCGATTGAGGCCAATGAGGGCCTGGCTTTTGCGGTTGTAGGGCTGCTGGGTATTGGGATCGAACACCACGCTGTAGGCGGTGAGGATGCGACCACCTTCGGTCATTACCACCCCGGTGCCCGCGGCAGCCGATTCTGTGCCGTCGATGGGCGTGAGCACAAACGCGATGGAGGCCAGAGCGCGATTGTACACCGCGTAAGGGTTCTCGGGCGTGGCAGCCACGGCGCTGCGTTGCATTAGCGGGCGGACAACAGTCACATACACGGCCAGCAGCCCGATGATCCCGATCAGGGCGCCGACGAGAATGGCTGGCCACGGTGAAGCAAAGTCGGACGCGGGCTCGCTGACAGCGGGGGCGGCAGGAACAACAACCTGCGGCGGCGGAGCATAGTCCACTGTAAAGTGAGTGCGGCCAATTCGCACCTGATCGCCGGCCGTAAGTTGCTCCGCCTGCGTCAGACGTCTTTCGTTGAGAAAAGTCCCGTTCGAGCTGTCGCGATCAAATAACCAGGCGAGCTCATCCTGCAGCCGGATGGCAGCATGATGCCGCGAAGCCAGATCGTCGTGCAAAACCACGTCGTTGTCTGCCGCGCGGCCCAATGTCAGGCCCGAGGGCCCAACGGGATAGCGATAACCGTTTGGATCAATAAGAAACCAGGGCATAAAGATAAAAACAGGAGATAATGTTTGGGATAATGAATGAATCCATGATCGCGGGTGCTGTCAGAAAAGAAGCGCCCACCTTAAGACGGAATTGGGATGGGTTCAGTTCCCCGCCCCAACTCCCTTATGGCTCACTGGCAAACCGACGGAGATAGTTAATTGCTGTCTGGGAGAGCAGGGCTGCCCCATCCACCAGCATGGCCTCATCGATATTAAAACGCGGGTTGTGATGGGGACCGACGTGGTTATCGTCCGGGCTGGCGCCCACGATGACAAAACAACCGGGCACACGATTCAGCAATTCAGCCATGTCTTCTGCCACCATAAAGGGCGCCATGTGCGCCAGGCGTTCATCAGCGAATAAATCGCGGGCAGCCTGTTGCACGACCGCCGTCGCCTGCTCGTCGTTGATCACTGCGGGGGTGTAAAAATCATCCATGGCGAAGTTATAGCGGGCGCCATGGGCAGCACAGATTCCTGCCACCACTTCTCGCATACGGCGGATGAGCAGTTCCCGCACTTCCGGATTAAAAGTGCGCAGTGTGCCGTGCATGGTCACATTTTCGGCAATCACATTGAAGGCCGAACCGCCATGAATGCTGCCGATGCTGAGCACTGCCGGCTCGGCCGGGGGCACATTGCGGCTGACCACGGTGTGAAGGGCTGTCGCCACCTGCGCCGCCACCCAGATGGCGTCGATTGTGAGATGTGGCTCGCCGCCATGACCACCCTTGCCCAGGACCTCAATGTGAAAACGATCCGCAGCCGCCATCAGCGGCCCAGCTTGAATGTACAGTTGACCGCTGGGAAACTGATTCCAGAGATGCAGGCCGAAGGCCACATCCGGGCGAGGATGCTCGAGTACACCATCCTGAATCGTAGCCAAGGCGCCGCCCAGGCCTTCTTCTGCTGGCTGGAATAGTAACTTGACCCGCCCCGGCCACTGCTGGCGGCTTTCGGCGAGGATCTGCGCCACGCCCATGCCGATAGCCGTATGTCCATCATGCCCGCAGGCATGCATCACTCCCTGATGCTCGCTGGCAAACGGCAGATTCGTTTCTTCCTGAACAGGCAACGCATCCATATCAAAGCGCAGGAGCACGGTGGGACCCGGACCACTGCCCTCCACAATACCCACAACGCCGGTCTTTCCCACACCGGTCATCACCTCGATGCCTAATTGGTGCAGATGGCTTGCCACCACACCGGCGGTTCGCACCTCGTGAAAACCCAGCTCTGGGTGTCGATGGATATCACGGCGCCAATTCACCAACGACTCGCGTAATGATTGCGCTTTTTGTAAAATAGGATTCATTGACTGACTCTCAGGCAAAGGAACTCGGAGGATTAAAGATCAGAATGTCAGACGCTGCCGCTATTATACCAGCAGTGCGCAGCCCTGAAAACGAATACAGGGCCACGAAAAAACCCGCCCAGGGAGGACGGGTTTCATCGATAGCGAAAACAGATTCAGCATGACGCCAGGCTGCTTCAGAGCCCGCGGCGCATGCGTCGTCGTTGCGCCTGACGCGCTTTGCGAATTGCCTTTTGCTTTTGCAAGCGGCGTAACTCGCTGGGCGGCGTAAACCAACGTTTGCGCCGTACTTCAGGCAGAATACGCGATTCCATCACTTCCTTGCGGAAGCGGCGCAACAGGGAATCCTGCGATTCGCCAGGATTCAACTTAACGCTCATGCAGATCTCACCACCTTTTTGGCATAAAATGGCCAGGGGGACCCTGGCACCAGTATGATACCGTGCCCCTAATAAATAGTCAAATCCGCAAAAGATGCCAACATGAGATCCGCCGGCGCTCAGGACGCGTGCGCGAATCTTGCGGACGCCGTATAATGAAGCACTACTTCCACCCCATCGGACAACCCCCAAGCCTGCGTATCCCCCTCCCATGTCCTATCACTATATCCTTTTCTACAAACCCTACAACGTCCTGACCCAGTTTTCTGACGCCGAAGGCCGCCCCACCCTGGCTGACTACATTACTTATCCCGATGTCTACGCGGCCGGCCGTCTGGATCGTGACAGCGAGGGATTGCTGCTACTGAGTGACGATGGCACGGTACTGCATCGCGTCACGCATCCGCACTGGAAACTACCCAAGACCTATCTTGTGCAGGTGGAGGCTGTCACAGGTCTGCCCGATGATGCCACGCTGGAGCCGCTCCGCCAGGGAGTGGTGATCAAGGGGCAGCGCACCGCACCGGCAGAGGTGGAGCTGCTATCCCAGCCGCCGGAACTGCCCCCGCGATCTGTGCGCAATTATCATCCCACTCCATGGTTGCGTGTGACCATTCGCGAGGGGCGTAAGAGGCAGGTACGTCGCATGACAGCCGCCGTGGGATTGCCCGCCCTGCGACTGGTGCGGGTGGCCATCGGGCCCCTGCAACTGGGCGATCTACAGCCAGGCCAATGGCGTCACCTACGGGAAGATGAACGGCAGGCGCTGTTCCGGGCTCTGAAGTTGCAACCCGAACGACTACCTCGACCTCGCCCCAGGCGACGCCGGAAACCACCGCCGCATTAAACGCCCGCGACCCGCAACGTCTTATCTGCGTATAACAAATAACATGATCCATCCCTCATTCTCCCCCTGAACTACAATGAGCTTACTTGGCAACATCATCTGGTTGATCTTTGGCGGCCTGCTCACGGGCCTGGCCTATATCCTGGGCGGCATCGCCCTCTGCCTGACCATCATCGGCATCCCCTTCGGTTTGCAACAGATCAAGCTGGGGTTTGCCACCTTTGCTCCCTTCGGCAAAAACGTGGTGGAAACCGGCGATCCCTGGAGTGGGCTGAACATC
>JAJRXO010000439.1 GCA_024276255.1 Chloroflexota bacterium
ATCTTTCTGATCAGCGTCATCCTGACGATCAGCGGCATCAGCGTTCTATTTACGAAACAGTCGCCATGAGCGGCGGCACGCCAGTGATGATGAAAATAGCCTGTGCACAGACCATCTGTAGAACGGAAACGGTCATTGCCTACTGAGTTTATGAAAGTCAGGATCAGGATGCCTGGATGGCCCCAGTGATTACTGTCGTTTGACAACTTCCCTATATAAGTATATAATTGGGGTAATTTATTAACCCACTTCCCGCCAAATGGTGTCCCCATGCCTCCTGACCACACGCAGGTGCTCGCCTGTGCCACAGTCCTCGAAGAAATCATCCCTCTGTTACCGGACGGCATGGACTATCGAAAACTGGACTTCGGACTGCATCTGCAGCCACAGAATCTCAAGCGGTCACTGCAGGAGGCGATTGACGCAGCCGGCCCAGAGATCGACACCATTCTTCTGGGCTACGGCCTGTGCTCCATGGCGGTAGTGGGGCTGAAAGCGAATCACTGTACACTCGTCGTACCCAAGGTCGATGATTGCATCGCCCTTTTCCTTGGATCCCGTAACGCCTATACAGAGCAGGTAAAAAAGGAACCAGGCACCTATTACCTGACCAAGGGCTGGATCGAAGTCAGTGACACGCTGCTCGACGAATATGAGAGAATTGTGAAGCGCCTGGGCACGGCCAGGGCAGACAGGGTCATGGAGCTCATGCTCGCAAATTACACCCGCCTGGTCTACATCGACACTGGACAACAGGATCAGAAAGGATACCGGGAATACGCTCGTACGGTCGCCGATAAGTTCCATTTACGCTTCGAAGAAATCGAGGGGTCAAACACGCTCATCAATAAGCTACTCCAGGGCCCCTGGGATCATGATTTCGTTATCGCTGAACCGGGGCAAATCATCAGTTATACTGATTTTCTGCCCACCTTGAATCTCTGAACCGCCAGATAAAACAACGAACCATGACGCCAATCCGCAGCCGTCATCAGATTGACTTTCAGCCGGTCGGCAAGCGTGTAGACGTGCCGGCCGGCACAACCCTGTTGGAAGCCGCCATCCAGGCCGGGATCGATCTATCCTCTGCCTGCGGTGGCATGGGCTTGTGCGGACAGTGTCGCGTACAGGTCCTCGGCGGCGAGGTCTCGCCGCCCAGCCTGAGCGAAATCGACATCTTCAGCGAGCTGGAATTGGAGCGGGGCCAACGCCTGGCCTGTTGTACAGAGGTCACAGGCGACGTCAAAGTGCATATTCCCAAGGAATCACTACTCATCGGCCAGCGTTTGCAAATCGAGGGTGACAGCGCCAGGTTGCAGCTCGATCCGATGGTGCGTGCCTGCCAGATCATCGTTCCGCCTCCCGCGCTGAATGATCTTCGTTCTGACCTGTCCCGCGTGCTCGACACCCTGCGTGATTCGTTTGACCTCGGCCCTTTGCAGGCCGAGCCCGATGTTTTAGCGCAACTCTCTCCCCTGGCGCGGGCTGAAGACTGGCAACTGAGTGTGTTTATTCGGGATCAGGAGATCGTCGGAGTCGCTCCAGCGAAGACAAAACCGCTTGGTTTGGCCGTGGACCTGGGCACGACCAAGGTCGCCGCCTATCTCGTGGACATGGAAACGGGTGGGGAGCTGGCTCGGTCCGGCATTCTGAATCCACAGATCGGCTATGGCGAGGACGTGATCAGCCGCCTGGCCTATGCGCATCGCAATGCCAACGGCCTGCAAATGCTTGCCGATATGATCCGGGAGGCGCTGAACGAGCTGTTGGCAGAACTGGTTGCCGCCGCCGGCGCCAGCCGGGCGCAGGTGGTCGACGCCTGTATCGTCGGCAACACAGCCATGACACATTTGTTGCTGGCATTGCCGGTGAGCCAGCTCGCCGTGGCGCCCTTCGTGGCGGCGACGGACAGACATGTGGATGTCAAGGCAAGCGCTTTGGGGCTGGATATGGCGCCGGGAGCGTATGTGTATGTGCCGCCCTCGATCGGCGGCTATGTGGGAGCCGACCATGTGGCCATGATCCTGGCAACAGGACTGGATGATGTTGACAAAGTAGCAATGGGCATCGACATCGGCACCAACTCCGAGATCGTCATACGCAAACCAGGCCAGCCTCATCTCGCCTCCGCGTCCTGTGCCTCGGGACCGGCATTCGAAGGCGCTCACATTAGCGATGGCATGCGCGCCGCATCCGGCGCCATCGAAGTCGTGAAACTATCGCAAAACGCAGTCGATATCAAGACGGTCGACGATGCCCCGGCAGTGGGGCTGTGTGGATCGGGCATTATCGATGCTGTGGCCGAGTTATATCGGTGTGGCCTGCTCAATCACCGGGGGCGCTTTCAGCGACATGCATCTCGCGTGAGAAAGGGCCGCCAAGGGATAGAGTTCCTGCTCGTCGAAGCCAGCGAAAGCGGCAGCGGCCGGGATATCGTCATCACCCAGAAAGACATCAACGAGATCCAACTGGCCAAGGG
Organism: Chloroflexota bacterium; assembly: GCA_024276255.1. GTDB lineage: Bacteria > Chloroflexota > Anaerolineae > J102 > J102 > JAADGC01. The sequence continues at coordinate 2,480 of JAJRXO010000439.1, forward strand.
CGCCATTCGCGCCGGACTGGAAGTGCTGTTGCAAACCACAAACACGCGGCCTGAGGAAGTGGAAGAAGTGATCATTGCCGGCGCTTTCGGCTCCTATCTGGACATAGAAAGCGCCAAAGCTATCGGTCTTTTCCCACACATGCCCCATGCCAGATTCCGGCAGGTAGGTAATGCCGCCGGCGTAGGCGCAAAACAGATGCTGCTCTCGAAACAGATGCGCAACCGCAGTGAATGCCTGACCGCCAACACAGACTACGTCGAGCTGACGACCTATCCCAAATTCAATCGCAAATTCGCCCTGGCAATGCTGTTCCCGAACGATGACTCACCACGATAACGGAAACGGCGCCGCCAGCC
>JAJRXO010000440.1 GCA_024276255.1 Chloroflexota bacterium
TACTCGATCAGGAACGCTGCATTGTGTGCTGGCGCTGCATTCGCTACTTGCAGGAATGGGAGGACAAGCCGCAGCTGGGGCTGTTCCATCGCGGCGGCCAAACCATAATCGACAAGTTCCCAGACGGCAAACTCGATGCCGTCACCAGCGGCAATGTGATCGACATCTGTCCTGTGGGTGCCCTCACCAATCGCCTGGCTCGTTTCAGTTATCGTCCCTGGGAGCTGGACAGGACCAACTCGATCTGCATCCATTGTGGCCAGGGCTGTAATCTGCGCATCGACAGCCGCAGCCATCGTGTGCGCCGCAACGTGGCCCGCGAGAATCCGGCGGTCAACGATGAGTGGATCTGCGACAAAGGCCGATTTGCCATTGCCTTTTCATCGCATCCCGAACGCCTACAGCAACCTCTGGCCCGCAAAAACGGCAAGCTGGAACCCGTGAGCTGGCAGGAGGCCATCGAGCAAATCGTGGCCGGCCTGAAGAACGTGCAGCAGAACTTCGGTCCGGAAACGATCGGCGCCATTGGCTCTGCCAAGCTCTCCAACGAAGCCAACTATCTGTTGGGCAAGTTCATGCGCGGCGTGATCGGCAGCAATCATGTTGATTTTCGCGAGGGATCAGCGCTCCTGGCCGACCCGCGAGGGGTGCCGGCGCTGGCTGATGTGCATGATGCAGATCTGATCGTACTCATGGGCACCGATCCGGCGGAAGAGATGCCCGTGCTGGCCAATTTAATAAAACGGGCGGCCATTCGTCGCGGGATCAAACTGATAATGATTCATCCTCGCCACAGTGAACTCTGCCGCTATGCCGGTGTTCACCTGCACCCCATGCCGGGGCAGGAAGTCGAGCTATTCGATACACTCACTCGCCTCTCCCTGCAGGCCCGCGGCAAGCGCATTCCCCAATGGCTGCAGGACGGGAAGCAGGCAGATGCCTGGGCCAGCGAGGATGTTGCGCAGGCAGCGCAATGGCTGGCGCAGGCTGAAAAACCATTCCTGGTTTATGGCACCGATTATGCCTGGAGCGTTGGCGCTCACGATATCGTCACTGCCCTGAGCAACTGGGCCGTTGCAGCCGGTCATGGCGACCGTCTGGGCTTCCTGCACACCCAGGCCAATGCCCAGGGGGCTGGCGACATGGGCCTGTTGCCCAACCATCTGCCGGGGCGGCGTTCGCTGAGCGACGATGAGGCCCGGAGCGCCATCGAAGCCCTGTGGCAGGTGCGTCTGCCGCGGCAACCCGGTCTGGGCTATGGCGGCATGATCGCCTCGGCCGCCGCCGGACATTTTAAAGCCATGTTTATCATGGGGGCCGACCCGGTGGGCGAAAAGCCCAGCGATGCTGAGGCCCTCAATAAACTGAATTTCCTCGTCGTGCAGGACCTGTTCCTCACCGAAACTGCCATTCGCGCCGATGTGGTGCTGCCGGCGGCCTCGTATGTAGAATCGGAAGGCACCTTCACCAACACCGAGCGCCGCGTGCAGCGTGCGCCGCGGGCTGTGAAACCCATGGGCAAGTCGGTGCCCGATTGGGCCATCCTTGTCCATCTGGTGCAGGCTTATTGGGGCGAGCTGCCGGCTGGCTGGCAGACCCCCACCATCGAGGACGTCTTCGCTGAGATCACGAAAGCTGTGCCCCAGTATGGCGATTTCAGCTGGGAGAATCTGGGCGAGGAAGGTCGGCAGTGGGACTGGCAGGCGCTGCCGGTGGAGCGCGAATTGCGGCCCCACCATCCCGGCTTCGATCCCACCGATCGCAAATATCCCTTCCATCTGGTCATCGGCAATCAACTTTGGGATCAGGGCACGACCTTTGCTGCCACCACCGCCATGTCACACCTGGGCGTGATGGCTGCGCGACTGCATCCCGACGATGCCGAACGCCTGCAACTGGCTGAAGGCGATCGCATTCGCATGCGTTCGGGCGGGGGCGAGATCATAGCCCCGGTCAAACTGGATAAAAGCATCATACCGGGTAGCGTATTCGTGCCCTATTCCTATCTGCAGGCGCCGGTAGGCGAGTTGTTCGATCGCTATGGCCTGCGCACCGCTGTATCCATCGCCAAACTGACTCCCTGACATTTTCCGCCTTCTCACTCTCACCCCATCTTGCTGATGAGCATTGTACTCCTCTCTCTGATCAAAAGCATAGTCCAAATCCTCCTCCTGCTCACGGGCTTCGCGTATCTCACCTATTACGAACGCAAGCTTCTGGGGCGATTCCATGTGCGCCTGGGGCCCAATCGCGCCGGTCCCTATGGCCTGCTGCAGCCCATTGCCGATGCTGTGAAGGCGATTTTCAAGGAGGAAGTGATCCCGGATCACGTAGATAAAGTTATCTATCTGCTGGCGCCGGCGCTCTCCCTGTTACCAGCCCTGGTGGTCTTTGCTGTGGTGCCCATTGCCCCCGATATCGAGGTATTTGGGCGCACGATCCGCATGGCTGTGGCCGATGTGAATATCGCCGTGCTGTACATTGTGGCCATCACCAGTGTGGGCACATACGGCATCATCCTGGGGGGATGGAGCAGCCGCAATAACTATTCGCTGCTGGGCGCGCTGCGCACCGCCTCGCAGATGATCAGCTATGAATTGCCTCTGGGCATCATACTCACGGCCATTGTGGTCAGCACCAACATCGGCCGCGAGAGCGGAACCATGAATCTGGTGGAAATCGTCAATCAGCCGCGGCCGTGGTGGCTGTGGCTATGGTTGTGGCTGGTCTTCCCCCTTTTCTTCATTACCATGCTGGCCGAAAGCAATCGCAGTCCCTTCGACCTGCCCGAGACCGAGAACGAACTCATCGCCGGTTATCAAATCGAATATGGGGGCATTAAATTCGCGCTGTACATGATGGCGGAATACATCAGCATGATCTCAGGCAGCGCCGTCATGGTCTCATTGTTCTTTGGTGGCTGGCACGGGCCCTTTGCCACGCCCGGCACATGGTATGGCCCCATCATCGGCTTTATCTGGTTCGCGCTTAAGATCATTGCCCTGCTGTTCGTTTACATCTGGGTGCGCGCCAGCATGCCCCGCATTCGCTACGATCAGTTGCTGCAATTCTGCTGGAAATTCCTGACCCCGGTCTCCATTATTTATCTCATTCTCACCGCTATCATTACGGTTCTGGATGCCTGAGCAGCTTTCCATCCCACACTAACGGACAAACACTATGTCTGGACTCAAAGATGTCGTCGACGGAACCCGTGAGGTTGCCCGTGCCATGGGCACCACGCTGAAAACCCTGATCACCGAAGCGCCGGTCACGGTGGAATATCCCGACGAGCCCATGGCAATCTATCCGCGTTTTCGGGGGCGTCATGAATTGCGGCGTTACGAAAATGGCATGGAACGCTGCATTGGCTGTTGTCTGTGCGAGGCAGCCTGTCCCACGGGCGCCATTTATGTGGAAGCGGAGGAGAACGACCCGGAGAA
>JAJRXO010000441.1 GCA_024276255.1 Chloroflexota bacterium
CCCGCGAGTCGCTGGGATTCTACAGGAAAAACAACATCCCCATTTATGGCAGCGGCCTCAACGAAAAGGAGGCCTGCGCGCCCCTGCTGTGGGAAGATCACGGCAACCGCTTTGCATTCCTGGCCGCACTGGCCTGGTGGCCGGACACCGCCTGGGCCACTGCCGACGAGCCCGGCGCCTGTTATTACTACCGCAACGTCGGCAGCATCATGGACACCATCCGTAAACTCAGCCAGGAAGTTGATATCGTGGCTGTAGAACTGCAATTCGCCGAAACCTACAACCCCTGGCCCACGCGGGAACAGGTGGCCGAATTCCGGGCCCTGCGAGACGCCGGCGCGGACATCGTCACGGGCGTGCAGAGCCATGTACCCCAGGCCATGGAACCCTTTGCCGCCCATGATCCCGGCGGCCCCGGCATCATCGTCTATGGCCTGGGGAATCTGTTCTTTGATCAGATGCAGGATTGGGAAACCCGCACCGGCCTTATCGCCCGCCACACCATTTACGAGGGTCGTTTGATCAGCACCGAAATCCTGACCACCGTGCTGGAAGACTTTGCCCAGCCGCGCTGGGCCACGCCCGCAGAACGAGCGGGCATCCTGCAGAGCATTTTTGATGCCGCGCCGCCCCGGAATCAACTGCCGACGCCCATGCCGACCGCCACACCGCCGCCCCAGCCGGCGGACGTCACCCCCACGCCGGAACTCAACCCGCCCACGCCCACGCCGGTGCCGCAACCCGGCGCGGTGTGGCCCCAGCCTGCACCGCAGCCCGTCGATCATTACTGGCTGCAACGCCCCACCGCCGCCACCGATAATCAACTGGGCGCCCCCACTTACGCCTTTGGCAACACCCAAAACGGGCGCTATCGCGTCCACCACGGCACCGACATTGCCAATCCATCAGGCACGCCGCTGCTGGCTCCGGCCAACAGCACTATCGTCTATGCCGGTCTCGATCAGCCGCCCTTCGTGCTGGGCGCTTACCCCGATTTCTTCGGCAACCTCGTTCTCTTCCTGCTCGATCAAAACTGGCAGGGACGCCCCGTATATGTGCTCTATGGTCACATGCAATCCGTGGCTGTGGGAGCAAACCAGCGCGTCGAACCCGGCCAAGTGGTGGGACAGACAGGCATGACCGGTATTGCCATCGGCCCCCACGTGCATGTAGAAGTGCGGCTGGACGAGATGGATTATGATCATTCGTATAATGCCGAATTGTGGATGAGCCCCCTGCCGGGCCACGGCACACTGGCCGGGCAGGTCGTCACCCCCGATGGCCGCGCCTGGCCCGAAGTCCCGCTGCTGGTGTATCGGGTGGAGGGAGAAGATCGCCGACTCGTGCAGATAGCCACCACCTACGCCGATGATCCGGGCATTCATCCCGATCCCGTGTGGGCCGAGAACTTCGTCGTCGCCAACCTGCCCACAGGCCAATATCAGGTCGTGCTGCGCCTGCGCGGGAACATCTTAACGCAGGACGTCACCGTCCAGGAAGGGCAAACCAGTTATGTCACTTTCTCGGTGGCGCCCTGAAAAGATGGGGTTGTGTTTTCCCAAAATTATACCCAAGTTATCCCAAATTATTCCAAAATATCACCATGGCATGGTGCTCCCC
>JAJRXO010000442.1 GCA_024276255.1 Chloroflexota bacterium
CGTTGAGGACATCAGCCAGGGACTCGTCACCGGCAAGAAGTTGTTGCGCCAACCAGCGGCCGGGATAGCTGGGGTTGAATTGCGGCGAGTTTTGCATCAGCCCCTGCAAAGAAGCAAGTGCCTCTTCGATTACCGGGCCATAATCGATATGTAGCAGGTTGGGGGCGTTGGTGGCGGCTTGGGGCCTGTTCACTGTCTGGGCGATGGCTTCCTTAAGGTCGACGAGCCCAGAACCTGCCCGCGCCGCTGTGACAACAACCGGCACCCCCAGAGCGGATTCCAGTTGGGGAAGATCGATCTCCAGCCCCTGAGAGTGGGCAACATCCTGCATATTCAACACCAGGACCACCCTGTCGGTGATCTCGCGGATCTGTACGACCAGATACAGGTTCCGCTCCAGATTCGTGGCATCGGTGACGATCACCACCAGGTGCGGCTTTTCACGGATGATATAATCGCGCGTAATGGTTTCTTCCAGCGAGAAAGCCGAAAGACTATAGGCTCCGGGCAGATCCACCAATTTGAATGTGTAGTTCTGCCATTGCCACAGGCCTTCTTTCTTGGCGACTGTTTTGCCGGGCCAGTTTCCGGTATGCTGATTGGCGCCGGTGAGGGCGTTGAAAATCGTGCTTTTACCGGTATTGGGATTACCAGCCAGCGCTACCTTATACTCCGTCATCATCCCTCGCCTTGGATCCGCACCTGGATTTTCTCCGCCATGCCACGGCCAACAGCCAGCCGCGACCCGCGCACCCGCAGTAAAAGAGGACCGCCATTATTTTGCAATACATCGAATTGCACACCTGGCGTCAGCCCCATCTCCGCCAGGCGCTGCGCGGCTTTGCGACCGGCATCGATATGCAATAATTGCACCGTGTGATTGGAAGGGACGTCTGTGAGGGGATACGTACCGGGCAGCAATTGATTTTTAGGTTGCGGGCGGTTAAACAAAGCGATGTTCATAGGCTTCGGAGTTAAATGAATGGGGAGAATGTTGTTGGCAGGCTGTTAAGCGGGGCGTTATGGCTTTTCGGCCGGCTGCATCACCTGGATGTCAGCGGCGATTTCGGCGGCAATGCTGAGTTGATGATCGGCTACCTCCAGCAGGTAGGCGCCGTGTGAAGATACCGCCAGCACTTTGATGAGGGCGCCGGGGAAAAGACCCTCGGCCGTGAGAAAAGTCAGCAGGGGTTGAGGGGAATCCACTCGAACGATCTCGACGCTTTGCCCGGCTTGTAAAGTGTTAAGGGGCTGTTGGGGAGCCATGCTGGCAGCAAGGGAATGGGCGGTAGTTTGCCCGAACTTGCTCAAGAAGATCGCCAGACGATGGCTGACTTCATCCGTTGTGACATGCTCAAAGCGGCAGGCATAGTCTTCAGCCTCGGCAGTTGTCATGCCAAGGGCATTGATCATAAATTCCTGCCACAGACGCCGTTTTTCCAGGATCTGATCGGCGATGGCTTCGCCGTTGGCTGTCAGCATCACGCCCTTGTAGGGCTGATAGGTGACCAGGTCTTTTTCTTCCAGTTTCCGGCACATCTGGTTGGTAGAGACCGCGGAAATGCCCAGCTCATCGGCCAGCCGGGCAATGGGCACCGGCTGCTCGACCTGCGAAAGCAAGGCGATACGCAGCAGATACATCTCTACCGATTCAGAAAACAGGAGGTCTGGATGAATGTCATTCATGAGTCTGGCTTACTAAGATTAGAAGGTTAACCTAATAATAATCGACTTCCGAATTGGAAGCAAGATTTCGAAGTAAGATTTATCACGATTATAAGGGCAGTTTACGGGCCTGTATATGATACAGATCAGTTCTTCACCCCTGATTATTTTCAGGACAGTACAAAGTATGTTTTGGTTGACCCAAAAACAATGTATGATTGCCTACTGCGCTATCGAGTGGAGTTGAGTCATACCGATCGTAAGATGTTGCCGGTAATCAGCGTCTATCAATCAGTATTACCGCAGGTTTTTTTCGGCGGCGCCCGCTGCCAGCATCCCTGCATCCTGTCCTGCTTCGTTGTGCATACCATGGATCACGACGACAGAAACCCATCCCTGGAGAGTTTTATGTCTGACCCATCCAATCGCAGATTCCTGATTCTGGGCCTGATACTCAGCGTCATCGTAATTGCTGCTGTGAGTTTCACCTTCCCACGTTCTACCCCCGCTGAGCCCTCGGGCTCCGACCCGGGAGCCGCAGCCATCGATAAACCGGCTGCTTCCATCTCTGCCACCCCCGCCCCGTTGATTGTGACACGCAACACCCCTACCATCATGACTGAAGACGACCGCCCTTCCCGTTTGAAAACCATGACCAGCAGTTGGGGAACCAACTGGAACAAACACTCTGTGCGCTATGAGGAAATCCTCGCTGGTGGCCCGCCGCGGGACGGCATCCCCTCCATCGACGAGCCCAAATTCATAACACCAGACCAGGCAGCCGAATGGTTGGCCGACAATGAACCGGTGATCGCCCTGGAAATCAACGGCGATGCCCGCGCCTATCCCCTGCAAATCCTCATCTGGCATGAGATCGTCAACGATACCGTGGGTGATGTGCCGGTGATCGTGACCTTTTGTCCCCTGTGCAATTCGGCCATCACCTTCGACCGTCGCGTGCAGGGCCAGTTATTCGAATTCGGGACTTCTGGCCTGCTGCGCAATTCTGACCTGGTGATGTACGATCGCACGACGGAAACCCTGTGGCAACAATTTACCGGAGAAGGCATTGTCGGTGATCTCACCGGTGAAATGCTGACATGGCTGCCCAGCAGCATAATCAGCTTCGCCGATTTCCGCGCAGCCTATCCCAAGGGTATTGTTCTTTCGCGGGAGACGGGCTACAACCGCCGCTACGGATCCAATCCCTATGTTGGCTACGACAACGTCGATCAGCGCCCCTTCCTGTTTGACAGCATCCCTGACGAACGCCTGCGACCCATGGAGCGCGTGGTAACCGTCTCGCTGGGAGATACCCATGTGGCCTATCCGTTGCCGGTTCTGGCGGAAATGGGTGTCATTCACGACACCGTGAATGGGCAGAACCTGGTAGTGTTTCATGTTTCCGGCACCACCAGCGCCCTCGACGCCCGCACCATTGCCGCGGCCAAGGATGTGGGAGCAACCGGTGTTTTTGATCCGGAGATCGATGGTCAGCAATTGACATTCAGCCGTCAGGGCGATGTTTTTGTGGACGAGCAGACCGGCAGTAGCTGGAATATCGTGGGGCAGGCCATTGCTGGACCTCTGGCCGGCAAACAACTGCGCCCGATCATCCATGCCGATCATTTCTGGTTTTCGTGGGCTGCCTTCCGGCCCGAAACCATCATCTACAGCCCCTAACCCGGACAAGCCGAAACCAAGAAGGCAAGACCGGGAGATGGATAGACAGGTAAACAGGTAGACAAGTAAACCTGTAAACCGGGCCTGCTACGTGCTCCCTACTTCCTGCTCC
>JAJRXO010000443.1 GCA_024276255.1 Chloroflexota bacterium
GCGTTATGGACAGCAGGCTTTTTACTCAGCACCATCCCCGCCAAATTGAGCTGGGGGGTATGGGTTGATTTTCAGGAGCCGCGCACGCAGATGACATTGCGGGTGCTGGCGGCGGGAATTCTATTCATCCTGATGACGCTTTGGGTCAACCAAACGCGCTTTACGGCCATCGCCCAACTTGCGTTTTCAGCAGCCGTACTCTATCTCATTCGCCAGACCGCCGTCATCCGCCATCCCCTGAACCCTATCGGACAGGCCGAATCCCCAAGCATTCCTCTGGCATACAGCGCAATCTTTTTGTTGGCGCTGCTGGCAAGCCTGTTCTTCGCCTGGCGCTGGCGCCGAGCCCTGTAAGGCACACCAAGCTCACATCAAACAATTAGGGCCGCCTTCCGGCGGCCCGTTTTTTTGATAACAACACCAGGCAAAACCCCCGCAAGCATCTCTGTTTCAGGCCGGGGCAGGGGCCGGGGGCGTGGCCGGACCCTGTTGGGCTTCGGGCTCATAATCGGGAGAAGGCTCGGGCTGGGAGGGAGGTGCGGGCGGCGTTTCCGGCTCGGGCAACGTACCGGTGTCGAATAACTGGGCAAATTCTTCTTTGTTCAGCGATTCGCGCTCCAGCAAGGCCTGGGCCACCAGCTCAAGTTTGTCGTAATTCTCCTCCAGAACCTGGCGGGCCATGCGATAACACTCATCCACGATACGACGCACCTCTTTGTCGATCTCAATCGCTGTTTTTTCGCTGTAATCACGCTTTTCGTGAATCTCGCGTCCCAGAAAGATCATTTCATCTTTCTTGCCGAACACCATGGGGCCCAGTTTATCACTCATACCATAACGGGTCACCATGGCGCGAGCGATGCGCGTCACCTGCTCCAGGTCAGTGGTGGCACCATCGGAGATATCTTTAAGCGCCATTTCTTCGGCCAGCCGGCCACCCAGGGCTACGGCAATGCGTTTGCGCAGGTCTTCATTGTCCACAATGGTCTTTTCTTCTTCGGGCACCTGCCAGGCATAACCGGCAGCCTGACCGCGTGGGATAATCGTCACCTTCTGGATAGGCACCTCGGGTTGCAGAATCCTTCCCATCACGGCATGGCCAGCTTCATGATACGCCACCAGCCGCTTTTTGGCCGGGCTCATGACCCGGCTTCGCCGCTCGGGGCCGCCGTGGGCCACACGCTCGATGGCTTCAATAAATTCATCCATGCCGATCAGGCGTTTATTACGCCGAGCCGCCAGAATGGCCGCCTCGTTGACCATGTTTTCGATATCCGCGCCCACAAAACCGGGCGTGGCGTGAGCCAGATTATCGAGATCGATGTCCTCATCAAGTGGTTTGCCGCGTACATGGATATCCAGGATGGCGCGCCGGCCACGTACATCGGGGGCATCGAGCACCACGCGCCGATCAAATCGGCCGGGACGCAACAGGGCCGGATCAAGGATGTCAGGGCGGTTGGTGGCGGCGATGATGATCACGCTGGTATCGGTATCGAAGCCATCCATCTCCACAAGGATCTGATTCAGGGTTTGTTCGCGCTCATCGTGGCTGCCCCCGAGGCCCGCGCCACGCTGGCGGCCCACGGCATCGATCTCATCGATAAAGACGATGCAGGGGCTGTTGCGCTTGGCCTGCTCGAACAAATCGCGCACCCGGCTGGCGCCAACGCCTACAAACATCTCCACAAACTCGGAGCCGGAAATGGAGAAGAATGGTACGCCGGCCTCACCGGCGACCGCCTTGGCCATCAGGGTTTTGCCGGTGCCGGGCCGCCCCACCATGAGCACGCCTTTGGGGATGCGCGCGCCCAGAGAAGCGAATTTCTGCGGTTCGCGCAAAAACTCCACGACCTCGGCCAATTCCTCTTTGGCTTCATCACAACCGGCCACGTCTTCAAATGTGACCGTGGGATGATCGCCGGTCATCAGCTTGGCGCGGCTTTTGCCAAAACTCATGGCCTGGCTGTTGGACCCCTGCGCCTGACGCATGAGGAAGAAAAACAAGGCGCCCACCAGGATCAGGGGCAGAATACTGCCCAACAGGGTCAGCCAGTTGCCGCTCTGGCTGGGAGGTTCAACCTGATACTGGAAGCTATACAGCTTGTCGTCCGTGACTCCCAGGGCCCGCAGGTTTTCCAACAGACTGACATTTTCATCTTTCCGCGAGAGGTACACCTCATCATTCATGGCATACACGGTGAGATCATCGCCGTTGACGGCAATAGATTTGACCAGACCCTGATTGACCTTCTCAGCCACCTTGCTGATGTCGATCTCGGTCGGGCCCTGGTTGTTGCCGGGGGCAATGCTTAAAAACAAAGCCACCGCCGCCACCAGAATGAGTAGATATACAAACGCATTACGGGATATATTTTGATTCACAGAGAGACTCCGCGAGGGAATGGTTAGTCATAGAAAAAGTTTGAGTTCTTTCTATTATAGCAGATACAGCCCCGGCAAGGAATCTGACGCCGGGTTAATTATAACGTCGATGAGCAAATGGGGTATGGAGGCTGAATTTTCAGTATGACAGATTTCCGCGCCCACCTCAGCAACACGGCTTCCACTCCGCCGAAAATCGTCGACAGTATGAGCGGGCAGGGCACTGGCCCGGACATTGGTCGCCCTTGCTGTCCGTGTGTATAATGTAGCTCACGTCGCATCCGAATCGATCTCGTACGCAACAGGAGAGTCACCGATGATTGGTGGTACCTATGGCAAAATTCTCCATGTGGATTTAACGCAACGCACCAGCTGGGAGGAAGAGCCGCCCGATGAGGTGTATCGGCTTCTGGTGGGAGGACGGGCGCTGGTGGCCTATTTACTCCTGCGGGATATGCCCCCGCGCACCGATGCCCTGGCCCCGGACAACCTCCTCATATTTGCGCCAGGCATTTTGCAGGGCACGAACCTTCCCGGTGCCGGCAGGCATGGCGTGGGCGCCAAATCACCTCTGACCGGCGCCTTGGCCAGCTCGGAAGCCGGGGGCTGGTGGGGGCATGAGTTCAAGCGCAGCGGCTTCGACGCCCTTGTGCTGCATGGCCGGGCCAGCGAGCCCCTGTATGTGTGGATTCACGACGGCGAAGTCGAGCTGCGGCCGGCAGGCCATCTGTGGGGCCAGGATACCGCTGCCACCGAGAAGATCATCCGCCAGGAGCTGGGGGATGAGGCCATCCGCGTGGCCCAGATCGGGCCTGCGGGGGAACGCCTGGTGCGCTATGCTGCCATCATGCATGATGTAAACCGGGCCGCGGGGCGGAATGGCCTGGGCGCCGTGATGGGTTCGAAAAACCTGAAGGCGGTTGCCGTGCGCGGTAGCATGTGGCCGACGGTCGTGGAGAGAAAACGAGTGAGCCAGGTGGCGAAATGGCTGGGCGCCAATTACCGCACCCTGACAGCATGGGCCACGGAGGGCATCGGGCGCGGCACCCAGGATTCGATCATGAATTGGGGGGCTCTGGGCGGCCTGCCCACGAAGAACTTCAGCCTGCCCATGTTCGAAAACCGCCACCTGCTCAGTGGCGAACGTAATTACGAGATGTTTCTGAAATCGCGCGATACCTGCCAGTCGTGCCCCATCCGCTGCAAACAGGTCTTCGAACACGACGATCCGGATCCCAGGCGACGCCTGGATCCCGTGTATGGCGGTCCGGAATACGAGGCCATGGGCGCATTTGGCTCGACATGCCTGGTTGAGGATAACCTGGCGGTGGCCAAAGCCAATGAGCTGGCCAACGCCTACGGCCTCGACACGATCAGCACCGGCGCCAGCATCGGCTTTGTCATGGAGGCTTTCGAGCGCGGCCTGCTGAATGCGAACGACACCGGCGGCATTGAATTTCGTTGGGGCGACGGGGATGTTTTGCTGCAGGCCATAGAGCTCATCGCCCACCGGCAGGGTTTTGGTGATGTAATGGCCGAGGGAGTGGCCCGTATGGCGGCCCGCCTGGGCCCGGAAGCAGAGACATTTAACATCACAGTCAAAGGACAGGAACTGCCCATGCACGAACCGCGGCTGAAGCATGCTCTGGGCGTGGGCTATGCCGTGGCGCCGGTAGGCGCGGATCATATGATGAACGTCCACGATACCTCGTATGCCAACCCCGGCGAAGCACTTAAACGCGTCAATGCGGCCATGCCAAAACCAGTAGGTCCTATGTCGCCTTTCCGTCTGGACGAAGATAAAATGCAGGTCTTTTATCGTGAAGTGGCGTGGCGGCATTTCGAGGATTGCGCGATCTGCTGTCATTTTTATCCCTATCATTACGAACATCTGGCCCAGGCCCTCAGCGGCGTGACCGGTGTGGAATACAGCATTGCCGATATCCTGGCCGTGGGCGAACGGGCGCAAACCCTGGCCCGCCTGTTCAATTATGGCGAAGGATTGACGGTCGCCGATGACAGACTCCCCAGGCGTGTGATGAAGGCGTTTGAATCAGGACCTCTGGCCGGCATCGAAATCACAGAAGAAGCTTTTAACTGGGCCAAGCGCCGCTTCTATGAGCTGATGGCCTGGGACGCCGAGACGGGCGCGCCTACGACCACCAGCCTGCAACGATTGCAGCTCGACAGCCTGCCGGGACTGCAATTAACGATGACTGATTGATCTCACCCATTCCCATAGGGCCTCTGTCGCCCCCCGTGACCCCCGATGCCGGTGGAGTATTGCCATGAAAATCAAAGCTGCTGTCCTCAATCAGGTTGGAACCCCATTTACAATCGAAACGCTGGATCTGGAGCCTCCCCGCACCGGAGAGGTCCTGGTCAAGGTAAAAGCTGCCGGCGTTTGCCACAGTGATTATCATTTACGTACGGGCGACACCAAACACGTCCTGCCCGTCGTGCCCGGACACGAGGGCAGCGGCATTGTGGCCGAGGTTGGCCCCGGCGTCAACCGGGTGCAGCCTGGCGATGCCGTGGTGCTCAATTGGGCGCCCAACTGCGGCACCTGCTATTACTGTCTGCACGACCGGCCTAATCTGTGCACGACCTATGTGGGACCGCTGTGGGCCGGCACCATGCTCGATGGCACGACCCGCCTCTCACGCGATGGCGCACCCGTGTATCATTTCAGCGGCGTTGCCTGTTTTGCCGAATATGTGGTGGTGCCGGAGATCTCCTGCGTGCCGATGACGCATGATATACCCCTGGAAGTGGGAGCGCTGGTAGGCTGTGCAGTCACCACAGGCGTAGGAGCAGCCCTGAACACAGCACGGATCAAACCGGGAAGCAGTGTGGCCGTGTTTGGCGCCGGCGGGGTGGGGCTGAGCATCATCATGGGGGCCAGATTGGCGGGCGCCAGCCAGATCATCGCCGTGGACAGAGCCGAGGCCAAGGGAGCCATTGCCCTCACATTCGGGGCCACTGATTTCATCATGGCCGGCCCGCAGGTCCCCCAAACCGTCCGCGACATGACCGAGGGACGCGGCGCTGATTATGTCTTCGAAGCCATCGGCATCCCGGCTGTGCAGGAACAGTGCCTGGAAACAGTGCGGCCGGGAGGAACCCTGGTGCTGGTTGGGGTATCGCCCATGGGCAGCTCCACCAATCTGCCCGGAGCCGTCATCACCCGCCAGGAAAAGACTGTTACCGGTTCATATTATGGCACGGCCCATACCACCCGCGACTTTCCGCTCTATCTCGACATGTATCGCCGGGGACTGCTTGATCTCGATCGCCTGGTCTCCAGGACCTACCGCCTGCAGGAGCTCAACGAGGCCTTTGCCGATATGCTCAGCGGGGAAATCGCTCGCGGCGTGATCTTGTTTGATTAAGATCTGGCTTTCCTCCGCCGCCAGCGCCAGACCATCCACAACGCCCCCGTATCCCCGCCTTTTGACGCGGGAATACGGGGGCCAGGTTGGTTATGGCCCTGGAGCCAGATCAATATTGTCGTAGGTAGCTGTGGAACGGAAGAGGATCACGCCCAGGTAACCATCGGGGTAGGTGGTATCGTTGACACTCAGACGTTTTACACCATCGAGATAGGCATCAATGCGGGAAC
>JAJRXO010000444.1 GCA_024276255.1 Chloroflexota bacterium
ACCGGGGTGATCACGGTGACGTCGGGCAGGTGGGTACCGCCATGGTAGGGATCATTTAACATGTAGACCTGGCCTGCGCGCATATTGCCCTGAGTTTTTTCGATGACGGCTTTTATCGATTCCCCCATGGAGCCGAGATGTACCGGCATATGCGGGGCATTGGCGACGAGATTGCCTTGCGGGTCAAAGATGGCGCAGGAAAAATCCAGTCGTTCCTTGATATTCACCGAACAGGCGGTATTGGACAGCGTCGCGCCCATTTGTTCGGCAATCGACATAAAAAGGTTGTTGAATACTTCCAGCATGACCGGATCCGCATCTGTGCCTGCGGCCATCTCTATTTCCCTCGCCTTGAAACGTTGCAGGATCAAATGATGATGCCGGTTTAATGTCGCTTGCCAGCCATGTTCGAGCACGATGGTACTGGTGGTCTCGATAATGATGGCGGGTCCCTTGAGGCGTTGCCCCGGCACGATGTCGTCACGTTGGTACAGGGGGACCGCTTGCCAGTGGCCATCTGTATACAGGCTGACATGGTCGCTCGGCAGCGGATCCGAAGTGCTGTCAGGCAAAGCCGATTCGGGTTCGACAGGTCTTTGTGTCACACCAATGCTTTCCACGGAAACCGCTTCGACTACCAGACCCCTGTCTTTTGCGATAAAACCGAAACGTTGTTGATGTGCCTGCTCAAAGGCATGCTGCATGGCCGCGCTGTTATCGTTGTCGACCGGTAATGCACTGTCACTACCCTCGTAACGCAGCTGTACTTTCTCTATCAGCGTGATCTGATCCCCGGTGATACCTTGCCGGTGTAATTCCGTAGCAGTCTGTCGGCGCAGATCGACGCAGGCCTGTTCGATCATGGTCTCGGCGGCTGCATCCAGAGGCTGTTCAATTTGCGCCTCCGCCATGGCCCGTACATCGGCCAGGCCCATGCCATAGGCCGAGAGGACCCCGGCCAGCGGGTGCAGGAAGATGCGTTCCATACCAAGTGCATCGGCCACCCGGCAGGCATGTTGACCGGCAGCGCCGCCGAAGCAGTTCAGCGTGTATTCGGTGACATCATAACCCCGCTGTACAGAAATCTTTTTGATGGCATTGGCCATGTTCTCCACGGCGATACGCAGAAAACCTGTCGCCACCTGCTCGGCGGCGGTGGGCTTGCCCGTGATCCTGCTGATGTCCGTCGCCAGTTGCTGAAATTTCTCCCTTACGATCGCCGTATCGAGGGGCTGATCCGCATTGGTACCGAATACCTTTGGAAAGTAATCGGCCTGCAGTCTGCCCAACAACAGATTGCAATCGCTGAGAGTCAGCGGGCCGCCACGACGATAACAGGCCGGCCCCGGATCGGCGCCGGCCGATGCCGGGCCGACGCGATAGCGCATGCCGTCAAAGCGTAATATTGAACCTCCCCCTGCGGCAACGGTATGAATACGCATCATCGGTGCACGCAGTCGCACACCGGCGACCAGTGTGTCAAAGCTGCGCTCAAACTCGCCATTATAATGAGTGACATCGGTTGAAGTGCCACCCATGTCAAAGCCAATGAGTTTATCGTAGCCGCTGATACCGGCCGTATGCACCATGCCCACCACACCACCGGCCGGTCCGGAGAGGATGGCATCTTTGCCCTGGAACAATCGTGCATCGGTCAAGCCGCCGTTTGACTGCATAAACATCAGGCGGGTCGTCGATAAATCCTCAGTGGCGATCCCCAGTTCAGCCGTGAACTGATCCACATAACGACGCAGGATGGGGGAAAGATAGGCATCCACCACAGTGGTGTCACCGCGTGAGACCAGCTTCATCAGCGGGCTGACCTCGTGGCTGACGGAAATCTGGCTGAAGCCGATATCCCTGGCGAGGGCCTGCAAACGATCTTCATGCTGGTGATAACGATAGCCGTGCATCAGTGTGATGGCGACAGCGCGAATGCCGGAATCAAAGGCGGACTGCAGGGCTTCCTTTGCGCTGCCTTCATCAAGCGCCTGAATCACATGACCCCG
>JAJRXO010000445.1 GCA_024276255.1 Chloroflexota bacterium
CTGGAGCAGATCCTGGGCATTGAGTTGCTGGCCGCAGCCCAGGCGATCGACTTCCGTCGCCGCGATGTGGGGCCAGACACCCGCCTGGGACGCGGCACAGCAGCCGCTTATGAACTGATTCGCAACCACATTCCCTTCCTCCCACATGACGTCGAGCTGGCTCCCCACATGGCGAAGGCCGCCGAGCTCGTCAGCAGCGGCGCCATTCGCCAGGCCGTCAGCCTGGCCCTGTCTGCATCCTGATTCCCTCCCACCCTTTTTCACCCCACCGGCAAGGAGTCGACTATGGAAATTCATGAGTTTGTTCGTTATGCCCGTGGAGACAAGCCAGCGGAGCTGCTCCTGCGCAACGCGCGCATCGTCAATGTGCTGAGCGGCGAGATCATCCCCACCAATATCGCCGTGGCGCATTAGCGCATCATCGGCCTCGGCGATTATGAAGCCGAAAAGACCCTTGATTTGCAAAATGCCTTTGTCGCCCCCGGCTTCATCGACGCCCATGTG
The DNA here is from genome assembly GCA_024276255.1 of Chloroflexota bacterium. Taxonomy (GTDB): domain Bacteria; phylum Chloroflexota; class Anaerolineae; order J102; family J102; genus JAADGC01. The sequence goes on from JAJRXO010000445.1 coordinate 505, forward strand.
CACATCGAAAGCGCCATGACGCCGCCCTCTGAATTTGCCCGCGCCATCGTACCTCGCGGCACGACCACCGTGATCACCGATCCGCACGAGATCGCCAATGTGCTGGGCCTGGAGGGCATTCGTTTCATGTTCGAAAGCGCCAAGCATGGGCCGCTGAGCATGTTTGTGATGGCCTCATCCTGCGTACCGGCCACCGAGATGGAGACCAACGGCTCGCAATTGCACTGGTACGATCTCCTGTCGCTGCAAAATGATCCCTGGGTGCTGGGGCTGGCCGAGGTGATGAACTATCCTGGCGTGGTCTATGGAGATGACGAGGTCCTGGATAAGCTGCGGATTTTCCGGCAGACCGTGATCGACGGCCATGCTCCCGGGCTGAGCGGCAAGGCCCTGCATGCCTATGTCGGCGCCGGGATCAGCTCGGATCATGAGTGCATGACAGTGAAAGAAGCACAGGAAAAACTACGGGCCGGTATGGTCATTTTCATCCGTGAAGCCACCAATGCCCGTAACCTCAAGACCCTGTTGCCCCTGGTCACGCCATATAATCATCATCGCTTCTGTTTCTGCACCGATGACCGCCAACCGGCAGATTTGCTGGACGAGGGGCATATCGACTTCATGGTTCGTACGGCCATCGCCGAAGGCATCGATCCCATCATCGCCCTGCGCATGGCCAGCTGGAATCCGGCCCGTCATTTCCGTCTTTACGATCGGGGGGCGATCGTAGCGGGCCATCGTGCAGACCTGATTGTCTTTGATGACTTGCAGGCGCCGCGGCCTCACATGGTCTTTCGCGGGGGCAAGCTCGTGGCCCAGGATGGCAAGATGCTGTGGCCGCGACGGCACGTATCTGAACGCGTCCTGCGCCATACTATGAGCGTGGCCTGGGATAAAATCGACTTCCGGATTCCGGTTGAGGGCGAAAAAGCCCGCGTGATCGGGCTCATCCCCAATCAGCTCCTAACCCACCATCTGCAGGAGGTCATGCCCGCGGAAAACGGCTTTGCCCGCGCAGATGTTGATCGTGACATCCTCAAGATGGCCGTGATCGAGCGCCATCAATACACCGGTAAAATGGGCAAGGGCTTTGTAAAAGGCCTGGGCCTGAAGCGGGGCGCTCTGGCCAGTTCGATCGCTCATGATCATCACAACATCGTGGTGATCGGCGCTGAAGACGAGTCCATGATGATGGCGGCGCGTCGAGTGGCCGATATGGGCGGCGGCATGGTTGTCGCCGATAACGAGCGCGTGTTAGCCGAAGTACCACTGCCCATCGCCGGCCTGATGAGTCGCGAGTCCATCGAGACCGTACGTCATCAGGTCGATCAGGCACTGGTGGCCGCCCACCAGCTCGGCTCATCCCTGCATGATCCATTTATGGCCATGAGCTTTCTGGCGCTTGAAGTCATCCCCAGCCTTAAACTTACCGATCAGGGACTGGTGGACGTCGATCAATTCCAGTTCGTGCCCCTGTGGGTCTGAGCTTAGCTCCCACCATCGACACAAACCCCTGACACCTGATCTGTCTCATCGTCGGGCACGAGCGATATCTCAGCTCCATTAAACTGTGTGGCCAGAAAACGTTGGCTGATCTGGCGAATAATGGTAAAGCCGCGGCGTACGGCCAATGGCCCCTTGCTGTGCCCGAACAGAGGGGCCAGGGGGCTGAACGCGCCCGTGTCATCGAAATCATGATGCCCCGTGCCATAGATCGTCAGATCACACACCCGCGCTGATGCGTTCTGCACCAGACGTACGAATGCCTCGTGATTCTCGGGCTTGAAGTAAGCCATGGCCGGATCGCTGAACAGCGCCAGGATGGGGCGGGGGTAAGGTTGGGTATAGATGTCGGGATCGAGGGGCTTCATCCATGGATCCAGGACCACCACGGCCCGGCACAGCGCCTCCTGGATGCAGAATTGCAGGGCTGCCGCCCCGCCCGTTGAATGTCCCGTCGCCACCATGCGCGACCAATCCATATGACCGGCCAGAAACGACAGGGGGCTGTCATCTGGCAGATTCATGAATGTGTCCTGCACAAAGGCGGTGTCCTCAACCCATTGGTTCAGCAGGCGACGGGCAGCAGCATCATAAACCTCATCCGGCACATCTTCAGGCAGGGTGTTCGGGTCAAAGGGAATGCGGGTGCCATCCGGGAAGACCGTGTTCAGGGCTGCGTAGGGATGCTCGGTGGAGATCACGATATAACCCAGGCTGGCCAGTTCTTCGGTGAGAAAGGTTGCCTGCGAGCGAAAACCACCGTAGCCATGTGAAAAGTGCACGACAGGATAACGATCCTGGTCGGATGCGAGGGGCGCGTTTTGTCGGGCGTGGGTGTGCACATAGCGCAATTGCCCCAGCATCCAGGGCGGCAGACCGCCCGATTGCGCTACGGCCCGGATCTGTTCGTCAACGGGGGCCAGCCAGGGAGCAAGGGGCTCTTCCCCCGTGGGAGCTGCCGGATACCATACCTGCACCATCA
>JAJRXO010000446.1 GCA_024276255.1 Chloroflexota bacterium
CGGCCAGCAGCCCCAGGTGACGGGCGCTGCCCAGATTCAAGGTATGAAGATCGAACCCAGCCAGCATGGCCAGCGAAAATGCGATCAACGCACCTCCGCGCGAGGGAGGAGGGTTGGTCAGTAATTCGAAGTTGCGATAGGGCAGGCGCAGGGCCGGGCGCACGATGACCTCATAGTTCTGCAGGTCGGCAGCGGTGATCAGACCCCCATGTTGGCGTTGATCCTGCAGCAGGATATGGGCGATGTCGCCGCGGTAGAAGAGATCGGGGCCCGAACTGGCCAGCGTTGTCAACACATCCGCCAGATCGGGATTGCGGTAGCGAAAGCTTTGATCCCACAGGGTGTCGGCGGCACTGAATAAGCGGGCGACCGAGGCTTCGTTGGTGAAGATGGGGTGTAGCAGGCGCCCCACATAGCAGCCGAATTCGCCCAGCGGCACGCCGTCGCGGGCCAGATCAATGGCCGGTTGTAGCACGATGGGTAGGGGGAGTCGGCCCTGCTCGGCCTGCAACCGACAGAGACCGGCGGGGTTGCCCGGCACAGCCACGGAGCCGCGGCCGATATGGAATATCTGACTGGTGGGGCCAAAGTCGACCGTCACCGGATAGAAATCCACTGCCTGCGACGACTCGCCGCGGTCCAGACCGGGGAAATTGCAGAAGAAGTCATAAACGAGGGGCGTCCCCTGGCTGGATTTGTACACCAGGGCGAAACCGCCGCCTCCGGGGGAGACGAGGGTGGCCTCTGCTACGAAGGAGGCAAACGCGGCCGCCACCACGGCGTCGGCGGCATTGCCCCCGGCTCGCAGAATATCGGCGCCGGCCCGGGCCGTGGCTGGATGGCCGGCGGCAATGATGCCCCTGGTCATGCTCAGCCTTCCTGTACTGCGGCCTGGTATTCGTACCAAAGCGCAGATAATTGTTGCTGCGGGTCAGCCCGATAGGCCTCGGGGTCCAGTTCCAGGCGGGGAAGTGTGGGGGTGTCGACGCTTTCACGCAGGGCGGCCACCAGTTTTTTCTCGCTGCCGTCGGCATGGAGCAGTCCGGTATGGCGCCGCCAGCCGGGGCGGTCGTAGGGCGGGATGTTCCAACGTTCCTCGGGGATATCAGCCCAGCGCCATAACCACAGGGCGGGGCACTGGCGCTGGCGGGCAATGTGAATAACCCGCGCCAGGTGTACGGCTGCTTCTTCTTCGTTGGCGAAAAACACGCCGTCGTGTGCCTGCGAGGCCTCGCCTTCGGGGGCGGTGGGCAGGCCCGCCAGATAGAGGGCCAGGGGGCGTTCGGCCAGCGCCGAAGCCAGATCAAGGGCAAAGGCGATCCAGCGGGCGTTGAGGGGCAGGCGCCGCCGATCGCTGGCAAATGTAGCAATGCTCAGTGCTGCTTCGCCTCCCGCCTCAATGATGTCGGTGGGCCAGATTGCATTGGCTCTTTCCAGGGAGTCGAAGGCCTGCAGGAAGACAATGCTCATGCGGGGGGCATTTTCGCCCAGCATGGCAACGGTTTCGGCCACCCAATCCAGGACCCTCGCCCGATCCGCGGCCGCGGCCAGACGGCCAAAGCCGGGCATGGCTTCGATTTGCTGTAAAGCGGGGTGTTGGGCATAGTACCCCAAGAGCTCCTGCACCAACAGACCGCGGGCCGCCAACATACGGCTATCGCTGAAGGGGTGGCGGATGCGGCCCCAGCGCAGCCACTGGTCATTGACCAGCACGGGCCAGTGGGGGGGCAGCGGCGCCGGCGTCAGGCCCCAGTCGGGCCACCACAGCGCCCCATCCCAGATGCCCGTCCACAACCCGGCCTGCACTGCCAGGTTATGATCAGTGGCCGCGTCCAGAAAGCGGCCAAAGGCATCGAGCGCTTTGGGATTGATGCGATCGATGGCGGGCTGGAAGTCCGGCCAGAACAGGGGAATACGCACGGCGTCGAAGCCCAGCTCGGCCACATGGGCCAGATCATCGCGGATCTCGGCAATGTCGAATTGCTGCCAGATGTGGGGGCCGGTGCGGCGCGGGAGATAACCGATACCAAGTTGCATGGATTTTACCGGGACTCAGGAGCAGAAATGGGTTTGGGGAGAAACTGGAAAGCGACGCAGATGGCGATGCCAGCCCAGGATGACGCGGGCTTCAGGCTCGGGGGCGTCGAGGCGCAGGCCGAGGATGCTGGCGTATGTGCGGAAACGGGCGCGGGCTGTACGGATATCGTAACCGCGTTTGGCATCCTGCCCGATAGCGACAGCCATATCCTGCAGGGCCGCCAGCGCATCCGGCGTGGCCAGATCATTTTCCAAAGCCGCTTCGAAACGGCTGGCGTTGCGTTCGTAGGCGGCGCACAGTTCGGGCGTGGGGGGGCGGGAGCCGCTGGCCACGGTGGCGGCCTCGTGCAGCAAATCCAGCAGGGCTTGTTGTTGGGCCAGGTCTTCTTCCACGAACTCCCACGATTGGCGGTAGTGATGCTGGCTGAGATAAAGGCGCAACAGGTCGGGATGATAGTGATTGAGCAGCTCGTTGACCATGATCAGATTGCCCAACGATTTACTCATCTTTTCTCCCTGATAATACACCATGGCAGCATGCATCCATACTTGCGTGAAGGTCTTTTTCGTGAGTGCTTCCACCTGGGCGATGCTGCATTCATGATGGGGGAAGAGGAGATCGCCACCACCGCCATGAATATCGATCTGTTCACCCAGGTAATGCAGGGCCATGGTGGAACATTCGATGTGCCAGCCCGGCCGTCCCGGTCCCCAGGGGCTGTCCCAGGCGGGTTCGCCGGGTTGCTGGGCCTGCCAGAGCACGAAATCCAGCGGATTTTCTTTGTTGGGATCGTCGGGATGGTTGCCGCGTTCGTTGGCGATGGGCAGCATATGTTCGTGGTTCAGGTGACTGAGTTTGCCGAAGTCGGACCAGGAGGTCACGCGGTAATACACGCTACCCCCGGCCTCGTAGGCCACCCCGTGAGCGATGAGCTTCTGAACATGGGCGACAATGTCGGGGATGACGTCGGTGGCGCGGGGATAGAAGTCGGGGGGACGAATGTTGATCTCGATCAGATCACGGATGAAACGGGATGTCCAGCGATTTCCCAATTGTTGCCAGTCTTCGCCGGTCTCACGGGCCTTACGCAGGATGTCATCGTCGATATCGGTTACGTTCTGGACATAACGAACACGATGACCCTGATATTCGAGATAGCGGATGAGGATGTCGAATACGTGGTAGGTGAAGGCATGTCCCAGATGGGTGGTGTCGTA
>JAJRXO010000447.1 GCA_024276255.1 Chloroflexota bacterium
AGCACAAACGTACTTCCCAGCGCGTACAGCGCAGGCAAGGGGGCCAGTTGCCACTGATGATTCGTCATAATCACAACCAGGGTCAGCAGAGCAAACATCCAGGTGATGATCTCGGGCCACAGTTGATGATAGAAAGGGTGATCGGGCAAAGCCAGAATGCGGGGGCCATCGCCCTGCTTGGGGGTGCGCTCGAAAGTGCCGCCCCGTTGCCAGAGTCCCGTGAGCACCGCCTTGCCGATGGCGGGTGAAAGTCCCAGTGAAACGAGGGCCAACGACGGCAGCGCCCACAAACGCTGCCAGCCGGCTCTGCCGCGCAGTTCTACCTGGGCAAGGCCGTACATGACAAATGGCGCCACGGAAATCAGGGAGGAGAAAGTTCCCAACAGGGGCATGGATATCTGCGCCGGCGAGGCCGCGGCCAGAGGCAATGAGAGGAGCAATAACAGCAGCAGGGGCAGATGCATGGCGTAGCCGCCGAGATGAAAGAGGGCGTACACCCTTTTGTGCATGGGTAATGAGCTGCGCAGCACCGTGCCTGCCAGCTTGCGGATGGTTTGCATGGACCCCCTGGCCCAGCGCAGTTGCTGACGTTTGTAACCTGACATCAGGGGGGGTACTTCAGCCGGGGCAGTGATCGCATTGACGTACGCGCCCCGCCACCCGGCTAGCTGCACGCGATAGCTGAGATCGAGGTCTTCGGTGACGGTGTCGCTGCTCCAGCCGCCCACGCTATCAATGGCTGCCCGCCGCCAGATGCCGCCGCTGCCGTTGAAATTCTGTAAAAAACCCGCTGCTGACCGCGCCTGTTGTTCAATGACAAAATGGCCATCGAGCGCCAGACTCTGAGCCGCTGTCAATGCGTTCTGCGACCAGTTGAGGTGTTCCCAGCGGGTCTGCACAAAGGCCAGCTGCGGATGCTGGATGAGGGCAGGCAACGCACGTTGCAACCAATCGGGCTCAGGCACGAAATCAGCGTCAAAGATGGCGATGTATTCGCCTGCGGCCTGCTTCAGTCCGGCTGCCAGAGCCCCGGCCTTGTAGCCCTGACGGTGGCGGCGATGGATATAATCAATGCGCAGGCCTCTTTTACGCAAACGCGTGACCAGCTGCGCCAGTGCCGCGGATGTGCTGTCGGTGGAATCGTCAAGCACCTGGATTTGCAGCTTGTGGATGGGATAGCGCAGAGCCGCGACAGCCCGAACCACACGCAGAGCCACCTGGGGTTCGTTGTAAATTGGCAGTTGCACTGTTACCATCGGCCATGCGGCCGGGGCATCGATCTCATGCAATGGCCAGTCGTGGCGTGAGCGGTGTTTGTTGTAGAGCAGGATGGAGGCAAGAAGAAAGCACCCATACAAGGTGAGTGCGAATCCGGCAAGCTGATAAAGAATCGTCAGTAAAGAGACGGGAAATATCATGAAGAATGTGATGTACTCCCTTGAGTTGTGGGATGTGTGCTGAGGTAATGCAGCAAGTCGATGCTGAGATGGGCATAGGCGCGAGCAGCCGTAAAGACCTGTCGCAGCTCGATATGCTCATCGGCAGTGTGGGCGAACTGATCCTCGCCGGGGCCGAAGCCCACGGTGGGGATGCCAGCCTGCCCCATGGTGTAAACGCCGTCGGTAGAAAAGCCCCAGGTGCGCACCTGCGGCCTGCTGCCCAGTGTTTTCTCAAGCGATGCCTGGCTTTGCAGCAGCAGGGGGTTATCCTCGGCCAGGAGCCAGGCCGGGTACACCTCGGGGCCCTCGGTGCGATA
>JAJRXO010000035.1 GCA_024276255.1 Chloroflexota bacterium
CGGCCGCCGGTTGCAGAGACGGCTTGTTTCCCCAATCTTCACCCTTTATGTATAAGGAGAGAAAAGAGATGAAACGAACCCTGATTTTACTCACGGTGGTTCTGGCCCTGATGCTGATAGTTGCCGCCTGCGCGGTGCCGGAAGCCCCGCGGGCCGAAGGCCCGGCCCAGCCAGAAGCGCCCGCCGCCACCCAGGAGCCGGTCACCCTCACCTGGGCCTTCTGGGGCAGTCCTGAAGAAGCAAAAACGCACCAAAAGGTCGCCGATGCCTTCATGGCCGAACATCCCGACATCAAGATCAAGACCATGGTCGCACCCTGGGGTGACTATTTCACCAAGATTCAGGCCCTCTGGGCGGGCGGCGATTCCTCGGTGATCCCTGATGTGTTGTTCCTGTGGCCTACCCCGCGCTATGCCGCCGAAGGGGTGTTGGAGAATCTCGATCCCTGGATCGAAAAAAGCGGTTATGATCTCAGCGACTACTGGCCTGCGCTGCTGGAATCAGCCATGTACAACGGCAGCGTCTACGGCCTCCCGCGCGACATCGGCCTGGAAGTGCTGTACTACAATAAAGATATCTTCGATGAAGTCGGCCTCGATTATCCCAACGACAGTTGGACCTGGGATGATCTGCTGGCAGCGGCCGAAAAGCTGACCGTGCCGGGCGAACGTTATGCCCTGGCCATGGAAGGCGGCAAATATCAACTGTGGGTGGGCCAGAATCATGGCCGCATTCTCGACGATATGCGTAATCCTTCCAAATGCACCCTGACCGAACCCGCGGCCGTGGAAGGCGTGAAATTCTTCGCTGACCTGATGGACAAAGGCTATGCCATGCGCGATGCCGACCTCAGCCAGGCCGGCGGCGACGCCGCTGTGTTCCAAAGCGGGCAGGCGGCCATGATCATCCAGAATGCCAGTCGCGTCTCCACATTTAACGCCGCCGGCATGAACTACGACGTGGAAGTCGTCCCCATCCCCAAGGATGGACAACGCTCGGCCAGCGCCGGCGGCGCCGCCTGGGTGATGAGTAGCAACAGCGACAACAAAGAAGAAGCCTGGACCTTCCTCAGCTGGTTGCAGAGCACGGATGGCGGCCAGAAGATCTACACCGACTCCGGCGAGATCTTCCCCGCCCTGCAATCCACGGCCCGTTCCGATGCCTTCCTCAAGGCGGACAAGCCCCCGGCCAATCGCCAGGCCTTCCTCATCGAGGGTGAAAACGCCAAGGTCGGCCGCTTTGGCTATTTCCCGGAATGGGGAGAGCTCAATGGTTCCATCATAGGCCCCGCCATGCAAAGCATCTGGGCCGGCGAAGCCACGCCCGACGAGGTTTTACCGGCCTTGTGTGATCAGGTCGATGCCTTTTTAGCCGAGAACGGTTATCCCAAATAATCACACTCCTTCCTGAGAGGGTGGCTGGCACCGCCGCCCTCTCAGCCTGCGAACTGCATTCACTGCTCCCACCGTGACCGTGCAATCACCCAGGCCAAGCTGGCGCCGCTGGCGTCCCGATCAGCAATGGGAAGGCTATCTCTTCATCCTTCCCAGCCTGATCGGTTTTTTCGTATTTATCATCCTGGCCGTCCTGTTCTCGCTGGGGATTAGTTTTTCCGATTGGGGTCTCACCGGCTTTAGAAGTTGGGTGGGTTTGGAAAATTATCATGCCCTGTTCCGTGACCCGATCTTCTGGCGGGCGCTGCGCAACACCGGTTTTTATCTGATCACCATCGTGCCCTCGCAACTGGCGCTGGGAATGGCCATGGCATTGGCGCTGAATCAGTCTTTGCGGGGCCAGGGTTTTTATCGACTTGTCTATTTTATGCCGGTGGTCACCACCATCGTGGCCGGCGCCATCGTCTTCCGCCTGCTCTTCAGTACCCACGGCCCTGTGAATGGCCTGATTGAAGGCCTGGCCGCATTGTTTGGCCTGGGTGTGGAAATGCCCAACTGGCTGGGCAGCACCCGCTATGCCAAATGGGCCGTAGTCTTCCTGACGCTGTGGAAGAACACCGGCTTCACGATGGTGATCTATCTGGCGGCGTTGCAGGGGGTGCCCCACGAACTGTACGACGCCGCCCATACCGACGGGGCCAATGCCTGGCAACGATTCCGCCACGTTACCCTGCCCATGATCAGCCCCACCACGTTTTTCTTGTTTGTGTTTCAGGCCATTGGCGCGTTTCAGCTCTTTACCGAACCCTTTGTGATGACCCAGGGCGGCCCGGCCAACGCCTCGCTGAGCGTAGTGCAATACATCTACCTGGCTGCTTTTCGCGATATCCGTATGGATAAAGCATCTGCCATGGCCTGGTTCCTGTTTATCTTCATCTTCATCTTCACCCTGATTCAAAACCGCATGCAGCGGAACTGGGTTTATTACGAAGCGAGTGAATGACGTGTCCGCAATCGTACCGACTGCCAGCCAATCACTCACGACCCAGGGGCGCCTGGGCCGTGCGCTCCTACACATGGCCCTGCTGGCAGGGGCCGTGCTCATGATAGCCCCCTTCGTGGTCATGGTAGTGGTCTCGCTGATCCCGCAGCAGGCCTTTCTGGCCCGCGATTTTTCACCGGCGCAATACTCATTGCGCAATTTTGTCGAAACCTTTCGCGTTGTCCCCTTTGGCCGCTACTATTTCAACAGTACGGTGGTGTCTATTTCGGTCACAGTCGGCCAGATATTGATCTCCTCCCTGGCTGCGTTCGCCTTCGCGCGGCTACGCTTTCGCGGACGCGACACCCTTTTTCTGCTCTATCTGGCCACGCTGATGATCCCTTTCCCAGTGACGCTGATCCCCAATTTCCTCATCATCCGCCAATTGGGCTGGTACGACAGCTATCCGGCGCTGATTGTGCCCGGCTTTTTCAGCGTGTTCAGCACCTTTCTGCTGCGCCAGTATTACCGCGGTTTGCCCATGGAGCTGGACGAGGCCGCGCGCATGGATGGCGCGTCCAGCCTGCGCATCTGGTGGCAGATCATCCTGCCGCTCAGCGGACCGGTGCTGGCAGCCCTTTCCATCTTCGTCTTTCAGGCCGCGTGGAACGACTTCCTGTGGCCCCTTGTGGTCACCACTTCGGCTGACATGCGCACCATTCCCGTGGGGCTGAACAGTTTCGTGGGCCAGTACAGCACAGCGTGGGGCCTGCTCATGGCCGGCTCGGTGATCGCCCTGCTGCCGGTATTGCTGATCTACCTGCTGGCGCAGCGCTGGTTTGTGGAGGGAATCACGCTTTCGGGCATAGGCGGGCGCTAGGGGCCGCGCCCAGAGAAGAGAAAGCGGTTAAAGCTCTTTCACCCGGCCGCTGGCATTAATGCGGAAGCGGCGGATGTATGCCTGGGGGATGTCAAAGGCGAACGGAGAGGGGCTACGTTTGAAACGATCGTGCCGATCCCGGGTAGAGAACAGATACACGGCTTCCCGCGCCCGCGTGATGCCCACATAGAAAACGCGGCGCTCTTCAGCCAACTGTTCCGGATCGTCCTGTGTGCGCCACAGGGGCAGGTTATCCTGCTCGACACCCACGATGATCACCACCGGGAACTCGCTTCCCTTGGCATTATGCAGGGTCATCATGGTGATAGCCTCGGGATCATGCACATGGGCGAATGTATCAATGCTCTGCAGCATGGCCACGTAGTCCAAAAATGCAGCCAAAGAAGGATCGGGGCTGTATACCTGGAACGATTCTACGTGGATCATAAAGGTCTCCTGCAATGCCGCCCACTCGTCGTCTTCAGGATCAGCCGGCAACGTCAGTTGACGCAGCTCCTGCAACCATGATGCCACCTGCATCATCTGCTCCCCGGCGAATGGCTGTACCCAGGCATCTTCGTCGTCCGCAGCCAGTACCACACGCGCGGCGGCGTGCCATAATGATGCTGTTTCATCGGCCAGGCTGATATTGGCGTCGCGCATGCCAGCGGCAACCCACGGCAAGAGTTCAGTCAATGATTCACGCTCTTTTTCGTCGAGCAAACGCTCACAGAGTTCGAAAAACAGGGCCGCGGTCTGCTCGATGTCGGAAAAAGCACGATGCTCCACCTCGTCACCCAGGCCCAGTTGCCGGATGAGCATTTCCAGGGTATAGCGGGGCTGCTCAGGCAGCAGCCGTCGCGCCATGAGCAGGGTGTCGATATAATAGGGGGTGAAACCCCGCCCCTCATACAGCTCGCCCATTGCTTTGTCGATAAAACGATTGTCGAAGCGATAGATATTGTGGCCCACCAGAGTGTCGTGATCGATATATTCCAGAAAATCGGGTAATGCCTGGATGATGGTGGGCGCGTCGGCCACCTGTTTGTAACTGATGCCGTGGATCTTGGTGGCCGCGCGGGGGATGTAGCCGCGTTGAGGCCGGATCAGTTGCATGTAGGGCTCGCCTTTGATGGTCTGCGCTTCGTAAATGGCGGCGGCGATCTCCACGATCTCGTCACGGTGCGGGCTGATGCCGGTGGTTTCAATATCGTAGAAGGCAAAGCGGCCCTGCGCCAGGGTTTCGTAACTGATGAGCAGGAGCTGAGCACAACGCCAGGCATGGATGCTCAGGCAATACGGATCAGCATCAGATTGCGGAGGCCACACGTAGATCAGCTCGTCGGTGTGCTCAGCGACGGCAACGCGCACGTCTGGCCCCAGGCAGATGGGCAGTCCGGCAGCGATCTCACCGCCGTCGGCCAGTGCACGCAGTGACTGCATCGGTACATCCACCTGCAGGTAATCATGCAGGGCGCGCTGTAAGATCAACCCTGCAGCCCGGCCATCGATGCTGTCGGGATGGACGATGAGCAGGGCACGTTGGGCTTCGATGGCATCCGCCAGTTGTTCGGCGGCCGGGATGAGATAGTCGGTAAAGGCAAAGAATCCCTCCAGCAGGGCCATATCAGCCTGCCGCCAGGGAGAACGCAGGCGCGAAAACAGAGTAAACAGGCTCTGCACGGCCGAGGCGGCATCCTGGTGCAAATCGGGCAGGGCTGAAGCCAGAAGCCCGGTAAAACGCTGGAGATAGTGACGGGTCAGGGGACTGAGCTCGCTAAAGTCCTGACTCTGCCTCGCCACATCGATCAGGCTGACGCCCAGGGTATCGGCAATGCGCTGCAACTGGATCATGGTGAGCTCATCGATCACCCGACGGGGAAAATTGACCGCGGATCTGAAGTTATCCTCGTGTAACGAACGCAGCATCTGTAGATAACGAATGATCTCGCTGGCCATGGAATGATCGAAAAAGCTTTCCTTTTTCAGTCGATGGACTTTGAACCCTGCCTGCAACAGGGTTTGTTCGATGGGCGGAGCCAGGCGATGGGTTCGGTAGAGGATGCCGATGTCACCGGGTTTATGGCCGCGATCCCGCACCAGTTTTTTGATCAGGGCCACGATCCAGCGTTGCTCCTGATGGATATCATCGAATATGTAGTGGAAAATGGGGGTGTCGTGGTCGACCTGGCTCTGCAGAAAACGCTGCGCTTCCTGATCGTGCTGGCGGGCAATGAGATGCTGGGCGCCATAGAGGATCTTGGGCGGGCAGCGATAGCTGAGAGTCAGGCGAATCACCGTCGGTCGATAGCGTTCCTGGAAGTCCTGGATGAGCCGGGGCTGGGAACCGCGCCAACCATAGATGGATTGATCGCCATCGGCCACGGCTGTGATGCTGCTGTCGAGCGGCGCCAGCAATTTCAGCAGCTCGTATTGCCCATCGTTGATGTCCTGATATTCGTCCACCAGAATATGCTGCAAGGTGTTGTGGAAGTGCTGACGTATCGATTCATGGTGGCGCAGCAGGAGCACACTGTAGCGGATGAGATCATCGAAATCAAGGCTGTGGCGGGCTTGCAACGAGTTCTCATATTGACGAATCAACTCCTCCACCGCCGGATCAGAGGATGACATGGTTTCTTTGCCCAGCACAATATTGTTTTTCCACTGACTGATGCTGTGAGCAACGCGGCCCACCGGATACAGTTCACGGCTCAAGCCTGTTTGCCATATGAGACGGCCAATAAGATACTTCTGTGCTTCGTCATCAAGTATGCTGAAGGTAGGAGGGATGCCAATTGTCTCGCCGAAACGGCGCAGAATGCGCACGGCTGCGGCATGAAAGGTGACGATCCACACCGACCGCGCTTCCTCCTTCAACATGGCATACAAACGCTGTCGCATTTCCTCGGCCGCGCGGTTGGTGAAGGTTACGGCCAGGATATGGTCGGGGGGCGTGTTGTGCTGACGGATAAGCCAGCCCACGCGATGTGTGAGAATGCGGGTTTTACCACTGCCCGGCCCCGCCAATACCAGCAGGGGTTTGGGCTCAAAAGTCACGGCCTTCGTTTGTTGCTCGTTTAGTTCGGCAAGCCAAGTTGTGTCATTCATGTGTGTCTGCGTCTTAATGATCTCGGAATCTGTTGTCATGAGACCTGAGTTTCTTTTTGCTTACAACTCTCAGTTATTATATTGTAGCATAAGAAAAGTAAATCGACTGTTTAGTTTAATCAAGCCCGTATTTCATCTATGGAAACCATCCTCAAAGGCGTTATCGAACGTATCACTTATCATAATGAGGAAAACGGCTACACCGTGGCCCGCCTGCACGATGAAACGAGCCGGCTGGTGACGGTGGTGGGCAAGATGGTAGGCATCAGCGTGGGCGCGGCCGTCGAGCTGCATGGGGACTGGGCCCAGCATCCACAATACGGGCTTCAGTTCAAGGTAGAGGGATACAAAACCACGCTGCCGGCCACGGTGAAGGGTATTGAAAAATATCTGGGTTCAGGGCTGATCAAGGGGGTGGGGCCGGTGACGGCCAAACGCATTGTGCAGCACTTTGGCCTGGATACCCTGCGCATCATCGACGAGGAACCGGAGCGTTTGCTGGAGGCTCCCGGTGTGGGCCGTAAGCGGGTACAGATGATCACAAAGGCGTGGGACGAACAGCGCCACATTCAGGACCTGATGATCTTTTTGCAGGGGCACGGCGTTTCCACCAACCTGGCCGTGAAGATATACAAACGTTATGGCGACGCCGCCATCAGTATTTTGCAGACTGATCCGTATCGTTTGCAGCGGGACATCTTTGGCATTGGTTTTCTCACAGCCGACAAGATCGCCCAATCGTTGGGTATCCCGCACGACAGCCCGGCGCGCGTAGCAGCCGGTATCAGCTATGTGCTACAAGAACAGACAAGCGACGGGCATGTATTCACGCCGCGCAACGAGCTGGTCGACAAGGCTGCGGAATTGCTGAAAGTTGAAGCGGAGAAAGTGGAAGAAGCGTTGACTGGCTTGTTGAGTGCTCAGGCCCTGCACGCCGAAGACCTGCCGGCAGCCGATGGTAAAACGCTGACTGCTGTGTATTTACTGCCGCTGTATTATGCTGAAACCGGCGTGACCGAACGCCTGCGCCTGCTCAACGACGCCCGACTGGCCAGCGGCAGTACGCGACTGAGCCTGTTTGAGGGAACGCCCTGGCAGCAGACGCTGAACCGATTGCAAGGAGCACTAGGCATCGAGCTGGCGCCAGCCCAGGCCCGCGCCATCGCCACAGCGCTCAGCCACCCTGTGACCGTGCTCACGGGCGGTCCCGGCACGGGCAAGACCACCACCCTGAAGGCGCTGATCCATTTGCTGCAACAAAAAAGACGGCGATTTGCGCTGGCAGCCCCCACGGGCCGGGCTGCCAAACGCATGGCCGAGGCCACAGGCCAGGCTGCCAAGACGATTCATCGTCTGCTGGAGGTCAACCCCTCGGCAGGTTTCAGCTTCCGCTTCAACGACCAGAATCCCCTGCAAGTGGATATGCTGATCATCGATGAAGCCTCCATGCTGGACATCAACCTCACCCATCATTTGCTGAGGGCCGTTCCCCAGGGCGCCCATCTGCTGCTGGTGGGAGACATCGACCAGTTGCCATCGGTGGGGCCGGGCAATGTATTGCGCGATATCATCGATTCAGGTGTGGTAGCAGTAGAGCGCCTGCAACAGATCTTCCGGCAGGCGCAGGACAGCGCCATTGTCACCAACGCCCACCGCATTATCAGGGGGCAAATGCCATTACTGGGCAACGAAGTGCGGGATTTCTTCCTGTTTCATATCGAAGATGTAGAGCAATGCGCCGACATGGTGATCGATTTGGTGGCGCAACGTATTCCTCGCCGCTTCGGAATCCCTGCGAACGAGATCCAGGTGCTGAGCCCCATGCACCGCGGTGCGGTGGGTGTGGCCACGCTGAACCAGCGCTTGCAGCAGCGCCTGAATCCCGCCGATGGCCGACGCCCGGAACGAACGCTGGGGGGCCGCGTGTTCCGCGTGGGCGATCGGGTCATGCAAACCCGCAATAACTACGACCTGGATGTATTCAATGGTGATCTGGGCGAGATCGTGAGCATTGACCCCATCATGCATACCCTGATCGTGCGCATCGATGAGCGCGACATAACATATGACTGGCTGGACACAGATGAACTGGTGCATGCCTGGGCTATTTCCGTGCATAAAAGCCAGGGCTCCGAATACCGGGCCGTGGTAATCCCCTTCCATACCACGCATTACATGATGCTGCAACGGCATCTGCTCTATACAGCGGTGACGCGGGCCCGCGAGCTGGTGGTGCTGGTGGGTACGCGACGGGCCCTGGGCATTGCCATCCACAATGACGCCGTGACCCAACGCTACACGGCGCTGGCACATCGACTGCGGCAGATGTCGTAGACGAGTCAGGGGCTGGCTTGTGGTGGGCTCTCGCGGGCGGCGCGTTCGATGCGTTCCCAGGCATGGCGCAGGGCTGCCAGCTCGTCCTCATCGGTGGAGACGTGCCCATATTCGACGGCATTATAGGCATCGGTGAGCTGTTGCAAATCCGGCTCCAGGCCCGGAAAAGCACGCTGCAATGAGGAGAGGTAGTCGTTAGGGGTCTGGGAACGGGCACGGGGATAGCCGCGGCGGGCGGCCAGATGTTGCAGGTTGGCGTAAAGGTACCGAACTGACACTGCGGCATAGAAACGACGCCCCAGGCCATAGCGTCCCATCAAATCGGCCCAGCCGCGTAAGCGCTGCCATCCCTGCTGCAATATGTCTCCCAGGCCACGACGCTCATCTCCGGGCAGCGTCTCCCGCTCCTCGCCGCCGGCAGGCGTCCTGCGGCTTTTTCGATGCCGATCCAGCCACAAAATGAGCACCGTCAGTACCACGATGATGAGCAGGGCTGGCAAAATATAACGGAAGAGCACAACGAACCACATGGGAAGCTGCGAATCAGGCAATCGCCCGCCTTCCTGGCCGAATAGCTCGGCCGTGCTGGGCGGCATGGTGATGAGGGGATCGGTGGCGGCGTCGGGCCCCATGCGTGACTGAATGAAATGAATCAGCCACTGAAAAACGGGCTCCAGCAGACTGAGCAGGAACAGCATGACGGGCTCGACTACGGCCAGCAGGCGGGAAGAGACGGGAGCCAGGGCATGCCCCAGCCAGGCAAAGCTATTCAGGCTCCACAGCTGATGCAGGCCAGCAGCCAGCAACAGCACGCCGAGACTGGCCACCACCAACAGCGGCAGCCAGACGGGTTGCAGGTCGGGGCCGGCATCGCCGCGGGCGCGCATCTTGTCTTCAATGCGCCCCAAGGCCACGGCCAGTAAGCTGAAAAAGAAGAACGCGTAGATAAAGGCCACCGGTGAGCGCCCCACCAGCTTGGAAAAAAGCACGACGCCCGCGATCAGGCCCAACATACCCTTGCGAAAATCCAGGCCAATGACAAAAAAGCCCACATCCCGCTGCAGGAAGGTGACGCCCCGCCACCATAAGTAGGCCATCACCCCCACCACCCAGAAAGCCTCGATTCGTCGCGGGTCGTCAGCGGCAAAGAACACGCCCAGCCAACGCCAGCTGAAAAAGGGCTCGCCCCAGAAAATATAAAGGCGCAAGACGAGCAAGGCCGTGAACACAATGACTGCCAGCACTGCCAGCTCGAACAGGGGGGAATCGATCTGGCGCATCGATAAATAATTGGCGACCAGCATCATGAACAGCAACATGACACCCATGGCCAACATAAACTCCAGAGTGGGGACCTGCCAGCTGCGCCGATTCAGGCTGATGGCAAGAGGAGCCAACCAGGAGATTTCCATGCCCACCAGGGCCATAAAAAGGGCATTGCGTAGCCAGCTTTGCTGGCGCCAGAAAAAGAAAAGAGAATCGATCATTGATTGGCCGGGAGATTTTGCAGGGCAGCGCCGATTTCACGAATGGTTTGCTGCTGCCTTTGCTGAGGCGTGAGCATCGAGGCGCCACCGCTGACAGCCTGACTGAGATCAAGCTCCATCATGGTGCCAACAGGCACCTGGTAGGCCAGGATGTCGCGTAACGCCGCCGGCAGGGGATTGGCATCCAGGCTGATGAGAGCCAGGCGGCGCCCCATGCGCTTGAGGTCCAGCAATGCTGCGGCGATGTCATCAGTAACGATGGCCGTGACCAGAACCAGGGTGCTGCCCCAGGGCAGGCGCGGGCTTTCGGTCAATAATAGTCTTTCGATGGGCGCAGTGGCAAAGGGGGTGACGGCAGCCAGCATCTCCAGGATGGCCGTCATCTGGCCGGGAGCGCGGCCGGGCGGCACCTTGAGCGGCTGATCGGAACGGGGCAAGGCGCCGTTGGCCAACAGGCCAGTGGGCCAGCGCTGCTGCATGCTGTAATATGCGACCGAGGCTGCCACACTGATGGCCTGCTCCAGCACTTCGGGGATCACACCGCGCCAGTGCTGGGCCATGGTAGCTACATTGAGGGCAACGATGAGATTGTGGGATGTGGTCGGCTCGAGCACGCGGGTTTGCAGCTTTTGCCGCCGCGCCGTCGCTTTCCAGTGGAGTCGCCGGAAATCATCTTCAGGGCGATAGTCGCGAGCCCCCACCGTGCGGATGGGATCCTCGAACATGAATTGTGTTGCCTTCAGATCGCCAAACGGTTCCTTGGCCGGTAGTCCCAGGTCAATCAGGGGCACGATCTTGGGATAAACGATAAGAACCGTTTCCTGCGGCCACTGATGCCTGGTGCGAAACAGGCCGAAAAGATCGCCGGTTTCGATTTCCGCCGGACCAAAGCGATGGAAACCCCGTTCAGCAGCCTGAATCTGATAGGTGCGGGTGATACGCTGGAACCATTTGAGCGACCAGAACGTGTTGAACTCGCCCAGATTGGTGTCGCCCCGTTTGACTACCAGATGATCGGTAAGGGGCAGTTGTAAGGGGAAGGTGTCGGCAATACGTAACCAGCTTACAGGCAAGAATTTACGATTGGCGACCGTCAGCTTCAGCTCCACGGTTTCGCCCACAAAGGCCCGGCGCACCGAAAACTGACGTTGATAATCCAGGCCAAACGTCGCCAGTTGATTCCACATCCAACTGGCAATGATGATGGCAACCAGCAACACTGCCATCAGCAGCAGGCCATCCAGCTTCCAGATCAGCCCGGCCAGCGTCAGTAACAGGGCCATGGCAAACCAGGCGTCGCTGAATTGCTCCTGCACCTGCATATTGCGCGTCCGCCTGCCATATCCAAAGAAGCCCGGCAGTTGCCCGATCTGTTGGCGAAAGCCGGATTTTTCGTGGGCGGCCTGTGTCTGGCTGGCGGCCCGGCTTTCGTGTGCGTCAGGACCACGCATCTGGCGCATGATGCGCCGCATTTCATCCGACATGGTGATCCGCTAACAAATCGAGACGGGTTCGGGAGAGAGTGGCGATCATTGGAACACCGGCACTTCCACCTCGTTGATCACTTCGGCAATCACCTCGGCTGGAGTGCGGCCACGCAGCCGGGTTTGGGGGCTGATGTGAATGCGATGGGTGAGCACATAGGGAGTCATGGCCTTGACATCATCAGGTAAAACATAATCGCGACCGCGAATGGCGGCGTAGGCCTGTGCCGTGCGATAGAGCGCCAGCGCCCCTCGCGGGCTCACGCCCAGATCGACCGCCGGATGCTCGCGGGTGGAGCGTACCACCTGCACCATGTACCCGCGTACCACGTCCTCCACCCGCACCTGACGCACAAGCTGCTGCATAGCGAGGATGTCGTCGGCGTCAACTACCGCTTCCAGCTCGATCAGCTGATCCTGATGAGCATAACGCTGCAACAATTGATCTTCCTCATCTGCGGTCGGGTAACCGAGGGATGTCTTGATCAAAAACCGATCGATCTGGGCTTCGGGCAGGGGAAACGTGCCTTCCAGCTCGATGGGATTCTGGGTAGCCAGCACCATAAAGGGCCGGGGCAGGGCAAAGGTCTCGCGGTCCACCGTGATCTGCCGCTCCTGCATGGCCTCGAGCAGGGCTGATTGTGTACGCGGAGTGGCGCGGTTGATCTCATCGGCCAGTACGACCTGTCCCATGAGGGGGCCGGGGCGGAATTCAAAACTCTGGGTCTTTTGGTTGTACCAGAAAATACCGGTCACGTCGGAAGGCAACAGGTCGGGCGTGAATTGAATGCGGGCAAACGTGCAGCCCAACGACCGGGCCAGGGTTTTGGCCAGGGTGGTCTTGCCAATACCGGGAACATCTTCAAAAAGAATGTGGCCCTCGCAAAGAAGGGAAATCAGAGCCAGTTCGGTGATATTATCTTTTCCGATCACCACGCGGCCAACGTTTTTAACGATTTTCTGGGCAAATGATTGGATGGTCATAGAGTAAGGTGGGAGTGTATAACAATAGAGATGCAGATTTCATTCTGGCAATGCAAGTCTGTCCATTGTACATCGCCCACATAACAGACACCAAGCAGGGGGATGTCTTTTTCAGAATCGCCTCTTGACAAATCAGAACATATTTGCTATTCTTGTATTAGAACATAAGTTCCTATTTTTCGTTATTTCGACTTCAATCATGCTGCAAACCCGACTCGATCGTCAGGCCGATATCATCGAAACCGTGCTGGCTGCTCACAACATCCAGGGGCGGGTGCTGGGGGGCGCTGTGACGCCCCGCTTCGTGCGATTCGATCTCAGCGCCACCATCCAAACTCGCGTCCACAAGGTCATCGCTCTGCGCGATGAAATCGCCATGTCGCTCGGCGTCGCCGATGTACGGGTCTATCGCCAGGGCCGCACTTTCCGCATCGAGGTGCCTCGTCGCCGGCCCGCAACCATCCACCTCTCCCGGCTTTGCCACGGCCTTAAACACCTGCCCCCGCTCACCGCGGCGCTCGGCGTCGACGCCGACGGTGCTCCTCTGCTCGTGCGCCTGCCCAGCCCCGATGTGGCGCACATCCTGGTGGCTGGCGCCACCGGCTCCGGCAAAACGGCCCTCTTGCGCAGCATCATCCTCAGCCTGGCTCTCTTCAATCCCCAGCGCACCCTGCAATTCCTGCTCATCGATCCCAAACGCCGCGGCTTCAGCGCCCTTGCTTCCCTTCTCCATCTCCTGCGCCCCCATGTCACCGACGCCGATGCTGCTGTTCAGATCCTGTCCTCGCTGATTATGGAAATGGAGCGTCGCGACCGGCAGAAACGCAATAAGCCAGCGCTCGTCGTGGTAGTCGATGAGCTGGCCGAGCTGTGCATGACCGGTCCCAAAAAGCTGGAACGCGTGCTTACCCGGCTCAGCCAGCGCGGCCGCGAGGCCGGTATCCATCTCGTACTGGCCACGCAACGCCCTGTGGCCACCGTGGTGGGAGGGCTGGTCAAGGCCAACCTGCCCCTGCGCCTTGTGGGAGCGGTGGCCTCGCCCGAGGATGCCAAGGTTGCCACCGGCATTGCCGGTACCGGCGCCGAA
>JAJRXO010000448.1 GCA_024276255.1 Chloroflexota bacterium
GGAGCGCAACGATCTCAGCGACGAGGATCAACTCAAGGCTGGTGACGTGCTCATCATCCCTCTGGGCCCCGAAAACGCCCCCATCGGCACCCCGACCGCCACCCCCACCCCGCACTTTGCCGTGGCCCCGGCCCTTGTAGCACCTGCCGATCAAGCCCAGTTCCAGGCTGAGGATACGCCCCTGCTGCGGTGGGTTTCGGTCGGCCTCCTGCCTGACGATGTGTGGTATGCCGTGCAACTCGACTATGTCGACTTCCATCTGCATGACCCCGCCCCCCTGCTTACAAAAGCTACGAGTTTGCGGCTGGATGCCGCGTTGCAGCCGCCGCCAGAGGCCACGACAAGCGACATTCTATGGTGGGTGCAACTCATGCGGTTGATGCCCGATGGCGCGCTGCAACCCACCAGCCCCAAAAGCGAAGTCCGCTCGTTCAGCTGGCCCTGAGCCTAATCGCGGGGCGGAAGCACCATCGGCCCCAGCGGCCGTCCGCCCAACAGGTGCAGATGCAGATGCGGCACCACCAGGTTGGCGTCAGGACCATAATTGAAGATCAGGCGATACCCCGACTCGGCAATGCCTTCCATCTCGGCGATTTCATTGGCCGCCTGCACCATCTCCGAAAGCAGCGCCCCATCGATCGCTCCCCAATCACGGATATGTTCGACGTGATGGTTGGGGACGATCAGGATATGGGTGGGCGCCATGGGATTGATATCACGATACGCCGTGACATTGGGGCCGTTGAACACCACCTGAGCCGGCAATTCACCGGCAACGATCTTACAAAAAATACAATCACTCATGGGCTGTCCTCCTGGGAGACGAATTGATGGCTGCTGAGTAAATGCTCGATACGGCCGATCACCATTTCCAGGGCCACATCATTATAGCCCCCCTCCGGGATCACCACATCGGCATAACGTTTTGCGGGCTCCACGAATTTCAGGTGCATGGGGCGTACCGTGGCCTGATATTGCTCGATGACCGATTCCACTGTGCGGCCGCGCTCGTGGATATCGCGTAGCAAACGACGAATAAAACGAATGTCGGCATCTGTATCCACATAGATCTTGATATCCATCAGCTCGCGCAACATTTCATCGGCAAACACCAGGATGCCCTCCACCAGGATCACCGGGCTGGGCTCCACATGACGGGTGCGTTGCGTGCGAGTATGCGTTTTGAAATCGTAGACGGGCACATCCACAGGTTCGCCGCGCAACAATTGCCGCACGTGTTGTACCAACAGATCGTTATCCAGCGAATTGGGGTGATCAAAATTCAGGTGAGCGCGGGCGCTGGCGGGTAGATGCGAAGCATCTTTATAGTAGGCATCGTGGGGCAGATAGGCGATGCGATCCCAGCCCACACGATCCAGAATACGGTTGACGACGGTGGTCTTGCCGGAGCCGCTGCCTCCGGCAATGCCGACCACCACAGGATTAAACTGATTCATGTGCATGAATACCTTGGCAATAGGATGTCCGCCCCAGGGGCAGGCATCCGGGATTGTGCTGAAGGAAGTTCTGACAGGGTTGCAAGGGGAGCGAATCGAAATTCGCCCTGGCCGTTCCCTGCCTTATTCGTCCGATCGATCAGGTTCATCAGCAGCGAGAAGTTGCATAATTTCTTGGGGAGTGGGATGAGCGCCCCACTGACCTTGCCAGCGGAAAGCAGTACCGGCAGCATTGCCGCGCAGGCCCAGCCGCACATACGGCCAACGCCACACAGCACATAGCCCAAACAGAGCCATCAATCCAGCCGGCCACAGCAACCAGCCGCCTGGCCGGTAGCGCACCTGCAAGACGCCGGCGTGGGTTACCTGCACCGCGATGCGCACATCCTGCCACAACAGCTCGCCGCTCTGGGTGATCTCATCACTTATGATAGGCGTATTTTCGACATCACGCAATTGTAACTGAAAACGGTCGTCATTCTGGGCCACGGCTACCAATACCAGATTGCGGGCCGGAATGGCCACCGCCCGTTCACTGCGCTCCTGGGGAAACTGCAGCAACAGGGTTGTGCCGATCTCACCGCCATCCACCGATTGCAGGCTGAGCGGCCCCTGCGCCGATTGCGCCTGAACCTGCAAAACCGGCAACAGGCGCTGCACCGCCACGCTCAGGCCATCGATGCGCATGCGCCCGCCGTTGAGCGACATGGTTGCCTCGGGTTGACAACACAGCCGGATCATCTGGCCATCGCCATCCATTTGCAGGCTCTGGGCCGCGTAGGGAGCCAGGGAGACGGTCTCACCAGGGGCCACGATCAGGGCGTCACTTTGCCAGCCGGCGCGCAGTTGCCAGGCCAATAGCCCCACCAGCAACAGCAGCCCCAATTCCAGCAGCCCCTGCCAGATCGCCCGACCATGATTCCTGTCTGCAAACCACTGCCAGTCGTCATGTTCGGTGGCCGACCGGTGTTCGTGCCGCAAGTTGAAAGCGCTTAAGCCCTGCAAATCAGACAACGACAGCTGCCCCGGCAGAGAGCTATCCAGTGTGCTGCAAAGCGGTAGCCAGGTCAGCGGCGGCTGCAGGCACCGCACCTGCCAGGCCAGCCACAGTCGGCTGCCCAGGCGCAACACCAATATCACAGCCAGCAAGGCGATCATTATCCGCACCCACGGCTGCTGGGCCAGCTGGTACAGGCCCAACCAGCGTAACCATCCCGACGCTGCCTGCGCATCCAGCCACAGACTGGTGGCGATGGTATCACCTGCCAACGCAGTGGGCAGCTGGGCTAGCCACCACTGCGCCACTGTCACCATGGTAGCCAAGATCAACAGGGGGATCAGCAACCATGTCGAGCTAAGCCTGTGCCAAAACCGCAGCAAGGGAGCAAATAGTTTCATAAATGGGGCGGGGACGTGTCTTCAAAAAGACCCCAACCGCGTGGCTGGGGTCGAAACAGAGCCACCCATCGGATTCGAACCGATGACCTACGCATTACGAGTGCGTTGCTCTACCAGCTGAGCTAGGGTGGCATGGGATGGCTGAATTATAGCAAGAAGTCAGAGGAGAAGCAAAGCTATGCAATGCGGTTGAGTCCTTTACGGAACAGACCTACGGTGCGCAAGCTGCACGCCAAAACGGATGAAAATGGGCGGCGGCACACAGATGCAGGCGGGTGGCCTTTTTCTGTGGTCGGCCCGACAACCAATGAATGAATTCATTGGCTACCACAGGAAACGTGTTGAAACACGTTGGCAGGCTCGCGATGGCAACCTGCTTCAGCAGGTTTCTTATAGCAGCCGATGATTTCAACCATCGGCTATTTACGAAGCAGAGTCAGACGCCTGTTTTGGCAGCAGCTCGATCACCACCACTTCGGGGGGGCAGCCCACGCGCAAGGGAGTCGATTCGCCCATGCCCCGCGAAACCACCATCAGGGCATGGGATGGCAGATCGCGGAATACGCCGGCCGGTTTGTGTCGCGAGAGCAGCGAGCCCTGCGTATGCACGGCTCCCAGCCAGGGCAGCACGACCTGCCCGCCGTGGGTATGCCCTGCCAGCGCCAGCTGCAAGCGTGTGTCTCGCACGTGATAGGCCACATCAGGGTGATGGGTAAGCAGCCACAGGGGGGCGTGGGGCGGCACCGCAGCCAACGCCTGCGCCACATCCGGCTGGCCCTCTATCCAGTCGTCGACGCCCGCCAGCCAGATGCTGCTATTGCCCAGGGGAACGGCACTGTTTTGCAGAACCTGCACATTGTAAAGCGCCAGCAGGGCTTGCAGCTCGGAGGTAGGATTGGGCACAGCAGCAAAACGCAGGCGTTCATTGTGCCATATCTGCCATAGAAGCTGCGACAGGCGCCGGACTTCCTGCACGGTGGCGCGCAGGCACCGTGTGGGCTGGCGCTGTTGGCGGATGTTGACCCAGGCATTGCGTAACAACTCGCCGTAGGAGTATTGAGCGTAATCATGATTGCCCATCACCGCATAATAGCCCAGGCGGGCGGGCGGCAACATTTGTAGCATCGATTCAACGGCGACCAATCCGGCAGCATCATGCAGAAAATCACCGGTCATCATCACCGCATCCACCTGTAAACCGGGCAGGATCGCCTGCAATTGCCCCAGGCGGCGCTGCTGCACCCATGATTCGCCGCCCAGATGCTGATCTGAAAGATGCAACAGCCGTAAGCCCACGGCCTGTGGCGAAGGCGCAGGCAGGCGATAGGTCTGTACACGCAGGCGGGGACGCTCCGC
The DNA here is from genome assembly GCA_024276255.1 of Chloroflexota bacterium. Taxonomy (GTDB): domain Bacteria; phylum Chloroflexota; class Anaerolineae; order J102; family J102; genus JAADGC01. The sequence goes on from JAJRXO010000448.1 coordinate 4,212, forward strand.
CCACAGAGCATAGGCCAACAGCGATCCTCCCAGGCCGGTGATCCCGGCCAACAGCTTAATCCAGGCTTTCATGGATGCAATACCTCCACTGCCGCCGGATGAGGGGCTGTATCGGGTCGCGCTGTGCGATCGTCGCCGGGCAGCGGGTCAATGCTGCGTGCTATTATCATACTGATCATGGGGCCGGGGGTGGGGTGCGAACGGCCAGCACCTGCACATCGGGAATGGTGGATACGTATTCGGCGTAAACCCAACCCTCCATGCCGTTGAGCAGCCGCACCTGCAGCCAGTCACCGGCGTCGGTACGGCCCAATACCGTCACTTCCTCGCCTTCCCCCAGGATTACCTGTTGGGGATAGTCGGCCCCCGGGCCGCTGCGCACATAAAGCAAGGATGCGGTGATCCGGGCCTGACGCGTGGGCTCAGGCGTGGGGGTGGGGGTAGGAGTGGGCGGCGGGGTTGGTGTAAGGGTGGGCGTGGGTGAGGCCGTCGGCGAGGGGGTAAAAGTGGGAAGCCGGGGGTATTGCAGGTAGGGCGTGCTGGTGGGCAGAACAGCGATTGCCTGCCGGCTGATAAAGGTGGCTGTAGCCGTGGCCGTGGGTGGCACCATGGGTTGATCAGCGCGACGGCTGAGCCACCACTGCAATCCGACAACCAGCAAAAGCAGGGCTGTCAGGGTCAATGAGCCACAGGTGCGGGTACGTTGTTGATAGCGTCGAGGCATGGGAGGGAATCGCAGGGAGTGGCGATGAGAGGTTGTGCGTGATGAGACAGGATTCGGACGCCTGGCGATCATTCGAAGCGTGATTCTTCGAGTTGCCTGCGCAATTGTTCATCGGGACTGAGTGGTGTTTCGGATTCGTCTTCAGGCGGGGCAAAGAATGCTTTTTCGGCCTGTTCCAGTTCGGCAATGGAAGCACGGCCCACCAGGCTCCATTTGCCGCAATGCGGACAGCGATCGAATTTTCTGGCGCCCATGTTGGGCGCCCAGGTGTGTCGGGCAAAGGGGAAACCGCATTTGGGACAGATTGCCCCGCCCCACAGGCCATAGCCCTTGCCGCGCTTGCCGCGCCGCCGATCGAGCAAATACATGCTGACAGGCACCAGCAGGCTAATCAGTATTAAGGGAATGACGATCTTGGCGGCGATACCCCAGGCACGGCCGGCAGGCACAAATTCACGCTGCAATTCGTTCGAACGCAACTCATCGCCGCTGGCAGTGATGCCCACAGCATAGAGCTTATGCACGCCCAGGGCAAAATCATCGGTGCGGAATTGATAGCGCCACGGGGCTTCCTGATCCAGGCCCACCATCTGTCCGTCGATATAGAAACGCACCTCTTTCAGATCATCGGGGCCGTCGACGCGGAAGCTGAAGGTGCCCTGAATATCACCCGAAAAACCGCCATAACCGAAATCACGATTCAGGCGCAGACGCAGGGCCGGTTCCTGGGCCAGAGCCGGCGTGGCCACAGTCAACACAACCAGTATCACGAACACGATCAAGCGTTGCCAGTGTTTCATACGGGACCTCATGCAGATAAATGCACTATTGCCAGCGGGTAAGAATGGCTTCACGATCAAAAACCTGTACAGTGACATACGTGAGGATGATATCGAGGACGAAAGCAGCGACGGTGAACAGCACTGCCACCAGA
>JAJRXO010000449.1 GCA_024276255.1 Chloroflexota bacterium
CTGGGTGCTATTCCCTGGAGTTCCAACGAGGCCCTGCTGGTTGTCCTCACGTGGCAGGACTTGATTCTGCAGGCCATTTACAAACCGGGCATTGCCGAACGCCCGCTACGGGATTTCCCGTCAGGCACCTTGTTTTTACGGGAGGTGGCAGCCTATCGGCTGGCGCAGGATGTGGGATGGGATTTTGTGCCGCCAACAGTGCTGCGCGAGGGGCCATATGGGCCGGGATCGTTGCAGTACTTTATTGATTACGATGCTGACTCCCATTATTTCGCCATTTATCCCCGGCATGCCGATGATTTCCAGCGTATTGCCCTCTACGACTTCATTGCCAACAACGCTGATCGCAAGTCGGGCCATTGCCTGCTCGACGCCGATGATCGCATCTGGGCCATTGACCACGGACTGTGTTTTCATGTGCAGGCCAAGCTACGCACCGTCATCTGGGAATTTGGCGGCAAAGTCATCCCCCGGGACATGATGGAGGAATTGCGGCAGTTGCAGTTGCGGTGGCAGCAGCCAGGCCATCTACACAGCACCTACGCAGATTTACTGCGCGCAGACGAGATAGCGGCCATGCAGGGGAGGCTGCGCGCTTTGCTGATGGGAGGGCGCTTCCCGCTTCCTGATCCCCAGCGTCGATCGTTACCCTGGCCACCGATTTGATGGCACGGATCTGGCTGGCCGCGATATAAAAATAGCGGGTAGCTTGCAATTTCTATGTGAGGGGGCGGAGTCGTTCGGCGAAGACATCCATGACCTTTCCGGCTTTCGGTTCACTCTCGCGGTGATCCTGTTGATATTGGTCGTTCTATTAATGCAGTTGTTATTTTTTGGGCGTAACTAGCTCCTCGTTTTTTCGTCATAAAATTTGCTTGCTTCTGGCGTAGCAATGTCCCCACTGCTCATCAATAATGCGGAGTAGACAGCCCCAGGCAGGTCAGCTTCAGATGCAATGCCTGAGTACCCATGCTTTGAGGTGCAGGCCATGGATTGGCACCTGATTCGTGGCCTGGCCTGCCAACGTTGTTCCTGACAGCGAGAGGAGGCAGATATGACCCCAGATTTCTGGCCCACCATTCGATTCGCGCTCAAGTATTTCCTGGCCGACGAACGAGGTGCTGAGTTGGCCGAGTATATTCTGGTATTGGCGCTTGTGCTTGTAGCAGCCATTACTGCTCTGGGCGTACTCAGTGCTAATCCCCAGATCGTGCTTTTTCGAGCCAACACTGTACCCGGCGGCCCATAACTCAAGTGGGTGACGACTGCGCTAAGCGGCGGTTCAGGGGGATCGGTTCCACCGGTTCCCCTGATCTGTAAAAAAGGGCAGTCATTCAAACGCTGGCAAATCGGTTGGCTGTCATGTAATCTGCCTTTGAAAGCTGAAAGAGATTGTGAACATGCCAATGAAGGCTTCATCGCCCCCGTAACTTTCGCTAAAACATGTCGTCTACCTGTTAAAAGGCGAGCGTTGCCTTCGCGGCTGCTCGAACCCTCCCTTGTGGGTGGTGTTTATCGTGCAGGAATGATCCTGCTAGCAACCCGAAGCGCCTCCTGCCTCTTGATTGTTGTTGTGCACACGCCTTAGAAGTCAACTGTCGTTTATCATTCTTACCGCATGGTCAGGGCCCGGCTGGAATGTCCTCTGATCAGGACAATCGATGAATCGCCGTCGCTGCTGGTGCTGGTCGGGGACGGCTCTGCCCTGGACTATGGGTACCCTTATGCTCTTCTGGTGTTCAGGAGGAAAAACATGAAGAATCGCTCTCATCCTCTTTCTTTTGGCGTCTCCCTTCTGTTGCTGATGATATGGCTGCTGGGGAGCGCGATCCTGGTGCAGGCGGCGCCGGCCAATCCGTCTGCATCCGATACGATTGTGCTCAATACCCTGCGCATCTACGGCAACGATAACGAGGGCGCGGGCAACCCCATCACCGATGATCCCGTTACCGATATTTCGCCAGAAGATGCCCCCTATACTGACCTGGCTTCGATTACTGATCCGCGAGGGCCCCAGGCGCCGGTCAAGGATTTCGTCACCTGGGATCCGGCCTGGCTGAGTGAATTGGAGTCCTTCGATGAGCTACATGCGGA
>JAJRXO010000450.1 GCA_024276255.1 Chloroflexota bacterium
AACGCCGGTCAGGAATGGCTGCAAAACCTGCAGGATATCGCTGTTCGTCGCGATAGAATCAATAAAATCTTTACCGACAAGATTACTCCCGTCAGCTAAACCATGAAAGTTATCGCCACCGCCGGACATGTCGATCACGGCAAGTCTATGCTGGTGCGGGCGCTCTCCGGCATCGATCCCGACCGTTTGCGTGAAGAAAAGGCCCGTGGCATGACCATTGATCTCGGCTTTGCCTGGATCGATCTGCCGTCGGGCGAGGCGGTAGGCATCGTCGACGTGCCCGGACATATCGACTTCATCAAGAATATGCTGGCCGGCGTAGGTGGGGTTGATGCCACCCTGCTGGTGGTGGCTGCCGACGAGGGTGTGATGCCCCAGACACGCGAGCATCTCGCTATCCTCGATCTGCTGCAGGTGCGGCGCGGGGTCGTGGCCCTGACTAAAATCGATCTCATCGGCGAAGCCGAATGGCTGGACCTGGTGCAGGACGAAGTGCGGGAAACGCTGGCCAGCACAAGCCTGGCAGGGGCCAGGATCGTGCCGGTTTCAGCTCAAACCGGAGAAGGCCTGCCCCAATTGCTGGCCGCACTGCAAGAAGTTCTGGATCAGGCGCCTGACCGCACTGATTGGGGGCGGCCCCGCCTGCCTATCGATCGCGTCTTCACCATTGCCGGCTTCGGCACAGTAGTCACCGGCACCCTGCAAGACGGCCGTCTGCATGTAGGCGACGAGATCGTCATTGAACCGGGAGCACTCAAGGCCCGTATTCGAGGCCTGCAAACCCATAAAAAACAGATTCAGGTCGCTCAACCCGGCTCTCGCGTGGCAGTCAATCTCAGCGGCCTCAGCCCCCACGACATCCACCGGGGACAGATGCTGTTGTATGCAGGCACCGCGCGCCCGGCTAAACGCCTTGATGTACGATTGCGCGCCCTGCCCGACGCCCCGGTTGCCCTGCGCCACAACATGGAGATCAGTTTCCACTGCTATGCCACCGAAGTCAACGGTCGCCTGCGCCTGCTCGAGGATGATCGGTTGGCGCCCGGCGCCGAAGCCTGGGCTCAGATCGAGCTCCGGGAACCCGTAGCCCTGTGGCGAGGTGACCGATTCATCATCCGCCGCCCCTCGCCCAGTAGCACCCTTGGCGGCGGCCTCATCGTCGATCCGGCGGCTCGCCGCCGCCACAAACGCAGACGCCCCCAGGTCTTCGCCCGTCTGCAAACCCTGCTCCACGGCACACCGGCAGACATACTCGCCAACATCCTGCACCAAAAAGGCCCTCTGGCGGCTGATCAACTCATCGCCGTAGCCGAAATGCCCACCGAACAGGCACAGCAAGCCCTGCAAAGCCTGTTGGCTGATGGCCGGGTGCAGCCTATCCTGGCCGATGGCGATCATTCACTGCTGTGGACGCCTGCAGCCTGGCGGGCCTGGAGAGATGAGCTGCGTAGCCTGCTCAACACCTACCATCACCAATACCCCCTGCGCCCCGGCATCCCCCGTCAGGAAGCCAAAAGCCGATTGCAACCCGCAGGCGGCTGGTCCACCCGC
>JAJRXO010000451.1 GCA_024276255.1 Chloroflexota bacterium
AGATGCCATGCCGCACTCTGACTATTCAGGGGCCATGCTCCTCAATTCTACTGAACCCGGAAGGTCAATCACCGACGATAAACTGGCGCTGCACGGCATTGGAGCGATAGGCATCCGCAGACACACCGTGGGGTGGTTATAATGATGGACTGGAAAAGAAGAAATCTGTATCTTCAGGTTTTTCTCTTGCCTGCGATCATCTTGATTGCAGTGTATCTCTACTATCCCATCTTTGACAATCTGTATATCAGCCTTTTCGACATCAAGAACTTTAACTTCCAGAATAAAGTCTTCAGGGGGCTCTACAACTATCAGAAGCTGTCGCATGACCCTATCTTCTGGCGAGCGCTGCGCAATACGGTTATGATGACTGCGGCCACTATCTTCATCCAACTCCCCATTGCCTTCCTGTTGGCCGACGCCCTGGCTAACCACTTGCGCAGGAAACATCGGCGTCTTGAAGAATGGCTGCTCATGGCGCTCTTTCTGCCCATTGTCCTGCCCACGCCGGTTTATGCCAAAGCATGGCGGTTGTTCTTCGCAGGCGGGTCGGGAAACGTTTACGGCCTCTTTGAGACAATAATGAGGGGGTTTGGCATCGACAAGCAGGTCGTGCAATTGCTGGGGGTGCGCTCCCTGGCGCTCCTTGGCGATCTGGGAGCCGCCTTTTGGGTGGTGCTGGCCGTCCAGACCTGGGCGCGCATCGGTTTTAACCTGCTGATCTATCGATCGGCCATCCTTTCGATTTCCTCCGAGATCTACGAAAGCGCGGAAATGGATGGCGCTGGACCGTGGAGCAAGCTCTTCCATATCACAGTACCCCTTTCCCGCAGCATCATTGGCGTGACGATCATCCTGGCCATCCTCGGTGTTTTTCAACTGTTCGATATCGTGTGGTTGATGACCGCAAAGGGCGGTCCTTTGAACAGCACGCAACTGTTGGCCACCTATATGTATTTGCGATCCTTCGAGGACTTACGTCCGGGTTACGGCGCTGCTATCGCCATGATGATCTTGGTTGTATCGGTGAGTTTAGCTTTGATTCAACGTCGTTTCCTGCGTGCTGAAAATTGAATGAAGATTTTCTGCGCAATCTGTTACCCATTAGCCGGAGAGAATGTGTAAGATGACCCATTGGCAAAAAAGCTCTTACCGTGTTGTCATGATTGGATTGATAGGGTTGATCTTGTTTTTTAACTTCGTGCCGGTCTACCAGATCACGGCCAACGCCTTCAAGTCAGCGGATGACTACAATGGAGCCGGAAAGTACGAAGGACAAGGAATTAATATCATCTTGCCTCCACGGGATTGGACGCTTGATTCGTTTAGATATTTCTTCACTGAGGGCGCTGCCGTTCGGGCTCTTCTGAACACAATCCTCATCTCTGTCTTCAGCGTTTTCTTCTTGGAGGTGTTGGGCGCCACCACGGGGCTTGTGTTGGCGCAATATCGGGTGCCGTTCACGAATAAAGTGGTTGCTTTCATGATCGGCGCCATGGCTATTCCCATTGTGATGACGATGATCACAACCTTCAGGATCACACGCTCCCTCCATGCATTGGATACATATCAAGGCGCTATCACTGCTCTGGTGGCCCAGTCCTTACCCTTCGTGATTTTCCTTTTCTACGGTTATTATCGCACTCTCCCCAAAGAGATATTGGAAGCGGCGGAGATGGACGGGGCTTCTTTCCTGCAAGTGGCATTAAGACTTGTCTTACCCATGTCCGGCCCAATTATGTCAACAGTCGGCATCCTCATTTTCATGAATGTTTGGGCTACGTGTCTGATCGGGTTGATCATCTTGAGGAAGGAACAAATGTATATTCTATCAATGGTGATACAGAATATGGAGATCGTACTACGCTGGCGAATACCCGTTTACTATGCTGCATTCGTCGTCATGTCTTTGCCGATGCTGGCAGTCGCCTGGTGGGCGCAACGATACATTACCACCGGCATGTTGGCAGGAGCCGTAAAGGAGTAATATCTCATGAATCTCAGAACGTACCCCGGCGCCGAATGGCGGCTCGTCTCCCCTGACGAGGCCGGCCTCCATCCCGGTAAGCTCAACGATGCCAGACGCTGGCTGGACGACAGGGTGGATGATGGACGCTATCGCGTTGTCATCGTCCGTGGCGGGCGGTTGGTTGCCGAATGGAACCATGGCATCGGCCGCGATGAACAGCTTTGGCTGGCCTCCGGCACCAAGTCCATCTTCTCCTGCATCCTGGGCATTGCCATCGCAGAGGGCAAGATCCCATCGGCCGACGCCAGGATCGTTGATTACTATCCCGAAGCAATGGATGTCCCCGAGGGCGCTGGCCCCAAGCCGGGACGTTATGCCTTTGCGAAAGACAGGGCGATCACCTTCCGTCAACTCATATCCAACACCTCGGGTTATATGAAGCCAGGTGAGGAACCGGGCCAAGTCTTTCACTATCAAACCTACGGCATGAACATCCTCACCCACGCCATAGCCAAGATCTATGGTCTCTACGACACCAACGATCCGGAAGGGTCGCCCGGCCTCAAGCAACTCATCGACACAAAACTGCGCATTCCCATCGATGCTGCCTGGGGTTATTATCTGGCGAATTTTGAACTGCCCCCGCAGGCGCGCATCAACATATTCGGCTATTATGAGGGCATCAAATCCAGCGCCCTGGATCTGGCCCGGCTGGGCTGGTTGTGGTGTAGCTGGGGCCGCTGGCGGGATCGGCAGCTCATCCCCGAGGCCTGGCTGCGCGAGGCCACAAAGACCGCTGCCAATATCCGGGCAAATTGTCCCCGGGAGCAGTGGAAATATGGCTATGCTTTCTGGACCAATGACCATGGCCAGCTCTGGCCCCATCTCCCCCACGACTCTTATGCGGCCTCGGGCGCCGGCAGCCAACACATTTGGGTCTGTCCCAGCCTCGATCTGGTTATCGTGCAAAGCCCGGGCCTGTGGCGTCAACAGGAAGAAAACGATACCGGCCTGCTGCGCTTGATCGTTGACGCCTGTAAATAATACTGGAGAAACAATGAAAAACTCGAAGAAACACAAATTGATTGAAATCGATTGGCCTGAATTCGGAGAAAGTGGCCCCCCACCGCGACCTGGGGTTGAAGAATTCGAGACCAGAATCGATGCCGCTCGTTCGGCAATGGACAGATTCAAGCTCACACATCTGGTCGTCTACGGCGACCGGGAGCATTTCGCCAATCTGGCTTATCTGACCGGTTTCGACCCGCGGTTTGAAGAGGCTTTGCTGATCATTACCCAGGCGAGGAAGCCGCTGATTATTATGGGCAATGAATGTGAGGGCTATCTGCCGGTCAGCCCCCTCTACACGGCCGGTAAACTGCGAAGCGAACGCTTTCAACCATTTTCGCTCTTGAGCATGCCCCGGGACAACAGTCGCTTTATCAAAGAAATCTTCGTAGATGAAGGGATCGGCCAGGATTCCGTCGTGGGCTGCGTTGGCTGGAAGTACTACTCTGATCTTGAACATCCTGACAGCGAACATGCCATTGAGTTGCCCGCTTTTCTGGTGGATACCCTGCGTGATCTGGCGGGCCGGGAAAAGGTGCAGAATGTTACGAGCATCTTCATGAATCCTGATGATGGCCTCAGGACATATTGTTCGCCTAGCGAAATTGCCTATTTTGAGTATACAAACATCCTGGCCTCGGAAGGGATGAAACGAATGCTGTTTGGCCTGAGCGAGGGAATGGTCGATTACGAACTCGCCAGGCTGGCGGGTTATAATGGCGAGCCCCTCGGATGTCACCCCACGTTGGTCACCGCGGCCAACCGTGACTATCCGCTGTCCGGGCCCATCGGGGCGACGATTCATCGCGGCGATCCCCTGGCCGCGAATATCTGCTATTGGGGGAGCAATATCGCTCGCGCCGGTTGGGTGGCGTCCTCTCCCAAAGATTTGCCGCCGGCAGCGCAGGATTATGTAGATCATTTCGCCGGCATCTATTTTGTAGCCATGAACGAATGGTTCAAACGGCTGCGCATCGGCATGCCTGGGGATGAGTTGGCGCGTGTCATCAGCGAAGCTCTGCCGTTCGATCAATTCGGCATCTTCCTGAATCCCGGACATCTCATTCACCTGGATGAATGGGTCAGTTCGCCGATTTACCGTGGTTCACAGATACCGATCCACTCCGGTATGGTCATGCAGGTGGATGTTATCCCCTCTTCTTC
>JAJRXO010000452.1 GCA_024276255.1 Chloroflexota bacterium
CCCCTACTTCCTGGATGTGGCCTTTCTCTTCAACTACACATCGCTCTACATTGAAGTGGGCATCATGGCCATTGGCATGACTTTCATCATCATCAGCGGCAACATCGATCTGTCTGTTGCCTCGATGCTGGCCCTGGTTGCTTCCGTGGCGGGTGTGCTTTATTTCGATCTGAGCATCCCCCTGGTGATGACAATTGCGCTGAGTCTGGCACTGGGCACACTGCTGGGGGCATTCAACGGCATCGTCGTGACTCGCCTGAAGCTGCCATCTCTGGCTGTTACCCTGGCCACCCTGGCCCTGTACCGGGGCGCAGCACAGGTATTAATGGGCGATGATTCGCGACCGAAGCTGGCCTGGAGCCGAGACGTTGTCTTTCCAGAATGGTTCACCGGCATTCACCGTGTCTATATCACAGGCACTCCGATCCCAGTACCCTTTGTCATCTTTATAGTCCTGGCCATCATTCTGGGCATTATTCTTCACAAGACGACCTTTGGCCGCTGGGTCTATGCCACCGGTACCAATGAATTGGCCACCCGCTACTCGGGCATTCCTACGGAACGGCTGAAAATCATCTTGTTTGCCCTGTCTGGCTTCCTCTCGGGATTGGCTGGGTTAATCATGGTATCACGCCTCAGCGTGGCCCGCTATGATCACGCCCGCGGCTGGGAGCTGGACGTGATCACAGCCGTTGTTTTAGGCGGCACAGATATCTTTGGCGGCCGGGGAACGATGTTTGGCACTGTGGCCGCTTACCTGCTTCTTATCATCTTACGCACTGGAATGGGCGTCGCCAACATTAAGGCAGACAGCCAGCTTGCGGTCATCGGTTCTCTGTTGATCATCGCAATTCTGGTCTCAAATCTCACGGGACGCCTGCGCAGGCCGTAGCCAGTATTAACAGGAGGTGACTCTATTCCCACAGATGTCGTTGATTCAACTTAGCGAGAACGTCTAACAACTTTCACCCGCATCCACCTTAGGAGGATCCAAATGTTTGGAAAACGAAGTGCACTGAGCATCATTTTGTTGCTCATCGGCCTGAGTCTGCTCCTGGCGGCCTGCACCACCGCAGCACCGCCGACAGCAGAACCGCAGGCGGCAGCGCCCGCAGCATCAACAGACACAACGATCGACATCGTCTATATTCCCAAGAACACCGGTAACCCCTACTTCGATTCAATCATCGGTGGTTTTGAAAAAGCCTGTTCGGAGATCGATTGCAAGTTCACGACAACGGCGCCGGCAACGGCCGAGGCCACGTCGCAGATTCCCTTTGTCGAGGAACAGATTCAGCGTGGTGTAGATGTCCTGGCGATTTCCCCCAATAGCCCCGATGCCTTGAATGATGTCTTCGACGAAGCCCGCAAGAAGGGAATTGTGGTTCTCATCGTCAACTCCGATATCCCTGGCAGCGAAGAACATCGTGATGCCGCCATTCTGCCCATGGATTTCGATATTACGGGGTCGAGCCAGGTGGAGCTCTTGGGTTCCCTGATCGACTATGCCGGCAAGATCGCCATCCTCAGCGCTACAGCCGATGCCCCTGACCAGAACTACTGGATTGAAGGCATGATCGAAACCTTGAAGGATCCCAAATACGCCAAGATGGAACTGGTAGCTACCGTTTATGGCGATGACGATCCGCAGAAGAGTTTGACCGAATGCGAAGGTCTGCTGGCGAACTTCCCGGATCTGCGCGGCATTATCGCTCCCACCACGGTGGGTGTGGCCGCTGCCGCCCAATGTGTTGAGTCGGCCGGGGTCTATCCCGGCGGCCCGAATGCCGTCGGCGGTGGCCTGCAGGTGACCGGCCTTGGCACACCCAACCAGATGCGGCGCTTCATCGAAGATGGTATCGTACAAGCCTTTGCCCTATGGAGCCCCTTTGACGAAGGTTATCTGGCCGGATATCTTGGTGTGGGACTGGCCAAAGGCGACGTCAAGGCTGCTGAAGGCAACAC
>JAJRXO010000453.1 GCA_024276255.1 Chloroflexota bacterium
CACGAATGCGGGCACGATCAGGGCCAGGCCATACCAGCGGCCCTGCATATCGAGCACGCCCTCCAGACTCAGGGCCACGGCAATGGCAATAGGCATCAGGGCCGGGAACAGGTAGCGGCCCTGGTGTTGCACGAAATCCAGGTTATACCAGAGATAGGTCGCCAGCACGCCCAGGCCTTGCAAACCCAGCAACACCAGAGCCCGGCGCTGAAAGGCATCGAAATGCGAGGGGTCACGTCGGCAGGAGCGCCATTGCTGCCATAAACCGGCCAGCACCAACAGCGAAAACACCAGTAAAAACTGGTAGATGCGACTGTCCATGAAAACACCAAGCCAGCCAAACACGCCCCAGAACGACTCGAAGGTGAAGGTAAAGAGGCGTTGTAAATAACTCTGCCATCCCTGGCTGGCGATCCAGTCGATGGTGCGGGGTTGGCCGGTCACCACGCGGGCGTGGTTTTGCAGGCCCAGCAGATCGGGCCAGCCATACAGGCGCACATTACGCCACCACCACGGCAACGGTATCGCCAGGGTAGCCACCGCTGCGAACACGCCCGATTGTGCCACTGGGCCCCATGCTATGCGATCACGCAACGTTTCCCGCGCCTGCCACAGCCAAACAACGGCGGCCAGCGGCACCAGGATATACGCCTGCGCTTTGCTGATCATGCCCAGGCCGAGTACCAGGCCGGTCAGTAGCCATTCCGCGGGAGGCGATTGCGGTCGGCGCAGGTGCAACAACAGCCGGAACATCCCCAGGGCAATAAGCAGTTCGGCCAGAGGGTCGTTGTTGACCGCGGCCATCATGGCGATGTGCATGGGCAGCACCGCGGCAAAGCCGGCGGCCAACCGCGTCCGCCAGGGATGATCAGGAAACAGCAGGCGGGCGCTGGCCCAGATCAATATCACGACCCCCATGCCCAACAACACCCCCAGCAGGCGCAATGCCCGCACCTGCAAAGCAATGCCCCCGGCCGCGCTCAGCCAATACACCGGCGTGGCCAGCCAGTAATACAACGGCGGCTGGTGCTCTTCATAGCGGATGGCATCCACAGGCAGGTCAGGCGGAAAACGCCGGGCCTTGATCGTCTCCAGATAGGCCTGATCATAATCGCCCACATTCAGCACCGGCAGGGTATGGCTTTCTGCCAGCACCCGTACATAATTAAAGTGGGCCGGCTCATCCGGGGTTTGCCACAAAGGCGTCAGCCAGGCATATAACACGCCCAACACAAGATAGACGCCAACGATCAGCCACAGGAAGCGTTTCTCTGATAATCGTTGCATGGTGGGAAACATGAGAAAGGCCAGGGATCAGGAGACTGGCTGGGGGCGTGTGCGCACGATTTGCGCGCCCAGCGCTTGCAATTTGCGTTCCAGGTGCTCGTAGCCGCGGTCAATCTGGCCTACATTGGCGATCACGCTTTCGCCCCGGGCCGCCAGCGCGGCGATGACCAGCGCCATGCCGGCGCGAATGTCCGGGCTGGACAGCGCCTGTCCAAATAGCTGCGAGGATCCCACCACCACAGCCCGATGCGGATCGCATAAGATGATGCGCGCCCCCATGGTGATCAGCTTATCCACATAGAACAAACGGCTTTCAAACATCTTTTCATGGATCAACACCGTGCCCTCGGCCTGCGTGGCCACCACCAGGGCAATCGAAAGCAGGTCCGCGGGGAAATGCGGCCATGGCCCATCGTCGATTTTGGGCACCGCACCGCCCACATCGGCCAACACCCGCAGGTCTTGCTCATCCCCCACCACCAGATCAGTCCCTTCCAGCCAGCAGTTGACGCCCAGCCGTTCCCGAAACACATGCAACACCATACGCAGATCATCCGCCCGCACGTCCTTGATGCGCAGCGTGCCGGGCGTCACCGCGCCTAACCCCAGAAATGAACCCACTTCCAGCAGATCAGGGCCAATGGTACACTCGCTGCCGTGCAGACGGTCGCTGCCCTGGATATGCAGCGTATTGCTGCCAATGCCCTCGATGTGGGCGCCCATGCTGACCAGCATACGACAGAGATTCTGCACATGCGGCTCGGATGCTGCGTTGCGAATCACGGTCTCCTGGGGGATCAGAGCGGCCGCCATCAGGGCATTTTCCGTGCCGGTCACGCTGGCCTCATCCAGCAGCATATCGGCTCCGTGCAGGCGGGCGCCGTCGATGATGATGCGCTGTGTGGCCATGTCTACATCCACGGTGGCGCCCAGGCGTTCGAACGCCAGCAGGTGGGTGTCGATGCGCCGGCGGCCAATGACATCGCCGCCGGGGGGCGGCAGCTCCACCCGCCCGAACCGACTCAGCATGGGGCCGGCCAGCAGGATCGAAGCCCGGATCTGCTGGCAGAGCCGTGGCGAGAGACTGCGGCTTTCCACCTGATCCGCCTGCAACGTAATGCTGTGGCCGCCGTTGGCAATGACCCGTACGCCCAGATCCCGCAACAGCGCCAGCATGGTGTTCACATCCCCGATGCGCGGCACATTGTGCAGGGTTACCGGTTCATCCGTCAGCAAACAGGCCGCCAACATGGGCAGGGCGGCATTTTTGTTGCCCGAAATATGCACGCTGCCGTGAATGGGATGCGAGACCTGAATGATGAAACGATCGGTCATACCGTGATTGCTTCCTCCGATAAAGGGTACTCACATGATGTGAGTGCGTATATGGGGCCGGTCGATCCATGAACCGGAAAACCGGATGGTGATCAGTGTGAGCCGGCACCCTATTCTACCAGCTTTGCAGAGAATCTGCGCTACCGGCAGCCTACGGAATAAATGCGATCAGCGCACGATCAGAGGATCGCCCACACGGATGCCCAGCTCTCGGGCGGCATTGCCGTTTCGCATGGCTATTTCCAACCATCCCATACTGCCCCCCAGCATCAGTGCTTCGCCCTCAGCTACCTGCCCATACGTCTGCCTCAGGCC
>JAJRXO010000454.1 GCA_024276255.1 Chloroflexota bacterium
CCCACAAAGCAGAGGATGGGGGTGCGCATTTTGTCGGCGGCCAGTTTGCGCACGGCGATATGTTCGAGGATGCGCTCCTTGGCCTTTTCCAGCCCGTAATGGTGATTATCGAGCACCTTTGCGGCAGCGATAATATCTGTATTGTCGGGCGTGGGATGATTCCAGGGCAGGTCGAGCAGCCAGTCGATGTAGGTGCGTACGACGCCGCTTTCGGGCGCCATGGGGGGCATTACCCGCAACCGGGCCAGTTCTTTTTCCGCCTTTGCACACACCTGCGCCGGCATGTCGGAGGCCTGAATGCGCTGTTCCAGCTCGTTAAGGTTGCGCTGGAATTCATCGCCCTCACCCAGCTCCTCCTGAATGGCGCGGATCTGCTCGCGCAGGAAGTATTCACGTTGTGAATCGTCGATCTGGCGCTGTACCTGTTCGTGGATCTGGTTTTCAAGCTCCAGGGCGCCCAGTTCCTCGGCCAGCACTTTGCTCAGGGTTTGCAGACGCTGGGTGGGGCTGAGGAGCTCGAGCAGCGCCTGGCGTTTGGAAAGGGGGATGTTGAGTGTGGAAGCGATGAGATCGGCCAGCCATCCGGGTTCGTCCAGGTTCATGGCCGCGATCATGGCTTCTTCGGGGATATCGGGGTTCAGCAGCAGGATGCGTTCGTACATGGCGAGCACGGTGCGCTTAAGAACGGCCACGTTTTCTTCGTCCGCGATGGGATCATCGTATAGGACGCGGCCCCGCACCCGCAGGTAAGGCCGCTCTTGCATGACTTCGGTGATCATCACCCGGTATTCGCCGTGACAGAGCAGGCTGAGTGTGCCATCAGGCATGCGAAGCACGCGGCCAATGGTAATGGCCGTGCCGACGTCATAAAGATCTTCGCTGTTGGGAAATTCGATCTCGAGATCCCGCTGTCCTACCACGAGCAGGGGGATGTCTTCATCCTGGGCCGCTTCCAAAGCCCGACGGGAGATCTCGCGGGTGATGAACAACGGAGCGGCCAGTTGCGGATAGATGATGGTGTCGACCGTGGGTACGACAGGGAATTCGTAGATTTCGTCTTTCATCAAGTTAGATTCGTTGGCAGGTGCCTTCGATTTTGGCGCCAGCATTTCGTTGAAAATGGCGTGTTGGCGATTGATTTCATGTTGCAGATGCAAAAGGTTTTGGGTGGGCATAGATCAGAGTTGGAGTAACGAAGAGGTAGAGTTGATGTCGGGGTTGTATTCTGGCCCGGGCAGCATGGGGCTGAAGTTGCCGCGAATGGGCTCGGCATGATGCGCCCAGTCGCAGGGGGAGAAATCCTGAGGACTGACTGCCAGCCAGGCTTCACGCACACCGGCTACGACAAAGATGGAGCCACTTGCCAGGATGAGGTCGCTTTCGGATGCCAGACTCCGGGCCAGGGTCAAAGCCTGAGGAATGTCTTTAGTAATATGGACGGGAACGGAGGGTACAATGTCACGGGCAAGCGCGGCCATGTTCTGGGGATCGGCGGCGCGGGGATGAGTACTGCGGGTGACAACGATCCCGGCGGCGCGGGTAGCCAGGATACGTAACATGCCAGCGATATCCTTATCGGCGCTGGCGCCAAAGAGAAGGATGAGGCGTTGATGGGGGTATAAATCGAGGGCAGCGGCCAGCCGTTCGGCGCTCTGGCGGGTGTGGGCGCTATCGATGAGCAGGGTGGGTTCGTGGCCCAGGACTTCCAGGCGGCCGGGCCAGTAGGTGCTGGCCAGCCCGCGGCGGATGTGCTGCTCATGCACAGGCAGGCCGCGGCGACGCATGCTTTCGATCAAGCTGACGGCCACGGTGGCATTGGCAGCCTGATGCAAACCGCAGAGGGCGATGTGAAGATCGCTATAATGGGCGTCGGGCCCGGTGATATCGATGCTGAGGCCGTGCTGATCGGCATGATGCACCTGATAGCGCCATTCACGCCCCACCTGCCATATCTCAGCGCCGGCAGTACGGGCGACGTTGCGAATGACGGCCATGGCCTCGTCTTCCTGGGGGCCGACTGTGACTGCCGCTCCGGGCTTGATGATGCCGGCTTTTTCGAAGGCGATAAGGCTGAGTGTGTGCCCCAGCAAGTCGGTATGTTCGTAGCTGAGGCTGGTAATGGCGCAGGCCCGCGGGCGCACGACATTGGTCGCATCGAGCCGCCCCCCCAGACCAACTTCGAGCACGGCCCAGTCGACCTGCTGACCGGCAAAGTGCATAAAAGCAAGGGCGGTGATGATCTCAAAGGTGGTGGTGTTATGCAAAGCCTTGGCATGGGGCCGCAGTTCAGCCCAGAGCTTTACCAATTCTTCACGTTCGATCAGGGCGCCGTTAATACGAATGCGCTCGCGAAAGGTGTGCATGTGGGGCGAGGTATACAGGCCAGTCTTGTAACCAGCGGCGCGTAATATGGCCTCGGCCATGGCCGCCGTGGAGCCCTTGCCCTTGCTGCCAGCAATGTGCAATGACGAGAACTGATCTTGGGGATTGCCCAGTCGGGCGCACAGCTCACGCATACGATCCAGGTTGTAGGTTTCGGCGTTATAAGGATGCTGTCGGCTACGACTGTAGTCGACATGGGAAAAAATATCGGTCAGGGTCTGGGTAAATGTGAGGGGCATGAATGTCTCGCTACTGGAGAAGCTGCATGATGATAAAAGGAAGGCCTCACTGCGAAGAATCGTAGCCATTCTAGCTTATGGCGAGGTAAAAGTAAATAGCATCATGCGTTCAGCCGCACCCCAAAACAAGAATAGCCCCATCCGCAGAGGAAGGGGCTGTGGGGGGAACGAATGAATTCTGTTAGCGGACGACGAGGGGAATGAAGATGCTCCGGGCGCCGTCGCCGGGCTCCGGCTGCACCGAAACCGGACCAAAGAATGTGGCATCGGGCATGCTCTGGATCTTGTACCAGTAGCTGTCGGTACCGG
>JAJRXO010000036.1 GCA_024276255.1 Chloroflexota bacterium
AGATCCGTCTCCAATACCTCGATGTCGGCGCGCTGCAACACATCGTTAAGCCCGATCTCCTCGCTGAGCATGGATTTGCTCTTGACAACGCGCTGCACACCCGCCTCACGGGCGATCTTCAACACAATCTGCCGGGCTTCGGCGGCGTCAGCTGCCCAGTGCACCACACTGCCTCTGGCCCGGGCATTCTGCTCGAACCGTACCAGGTGCTCGGCCAGATGAGCGATGGTTGAGGCTCGCACGGCCCGACCATGATCCCGCAACGCCTCGCCATGGGGGAGGGCCGCAAAGGCGTTTTCGCGACCATGCACAAAGTGATCCATGGCCCGCTGCAAGGCCTGCTGTAGCGCCACATCCTGTAAAGCGACGTGAGCCCGCTGATTAAATGTGCCGTCAGGAGCCTGCATATCGGTCTACCTCGATTCCGACCACGTCTGCGGATGATCACCACCCCCGAGATCGAGATCACCTGCCGCGGCATTGGCCTCCACCTGGGCCACATTCTTGCATCCCGGGATCACACACGTCACCGCGGGGTGTTGCAAACACCAGGCCAGAGCCCACGTGGCCATGTTCACGCCCGCTGGCACCTCGTTTTGCCGGATATGCTCGACCTGGCGCAGTTTTTCCTCGATCTCTTCCGGCCGCCATCGCGCCCGCACGTCGGCGGGGTTTTCAAAACGATGGCCGGGCTTGTATTTGCCGCTGAGAAAACCACTGGCCAGGGGCACGCGCGCCAGCACACCCAGATCCTGCGCCTGGCTGTGCGGGAAAATACTCGTCTCGGGTCGCCGATCGAGATAATTGTAAACCACCTGCAATACGCTGGCACCGACTTCGCTTGCCCGTTGTACCTGCAGGGTCGGATTGCCCGACGAGCTGATGGAAATGCCCAGGAAACGGATCTTGCCTGCCTGAACCTGCTTGTCGAGCATGGTCCACAGGTCATCATTGGCAAAGGCCTCGTCGCTTCCGGAATGAAACTGGTACAGATCGATGGTCTCGACCTGCAGGGCGCGCAGCGACTCCTCAAGCTGCTGGCGAACCTCGTCGGCCTGCCACAACTGATCGCGTTGCCCCAGCGCCTTGAAACGATGGCCGAACTTGGTGGCGACGATCCACGCCTGGCGCTGCCCGCGGATACCCCGGCCGATCAGGCGTTCCGACACATGATCGCCATAGCATTCCGCGGTATCAATGAAATTGATGCCCAATTCATGAGCACGCCCCACAATGGCATCCACCTCCGATTGCGTGAACGCCCTGCCCCACTCTCCCCCCAGTTGCCATGTGCCCAATCCCACCACAGAAACCCGTAAATTGGTTTTGCCAAGACGTCGATAACGCATGATTACTCCTCGTTCGTCTGCGCCAGGACTTCTGCCAGATGCCTGACCACGGGCGCCTTGTCCTGGGCAATCAGGCCCCCGTTCAGGTGTGTCATGCACGAGCTGTCACAGGTCACACACACATCAGCACCGCTGCTGGCGATGGCGCGCAGTTTGTTTTGCATCATCGCGGTGGAGATCTCCGGCATCTTCACGGCAAAGAGCCCGCCAAAACCACAGCAGCTGGTTGCCTCGGGCAGGGGCAGGCGCTCGGCTCCCGGAATGGCATTGAGCAGGGCCTCAGCCTTGCCACGAACCCCCAGGTCTCTTGTGAGATGACAGGAAGGATGATAGGTATAGCGGCCGGGCATGCCACCGGCGTACTCAACGCCCAGATCATCAACCAGGAACTGACTGAACTCGCGCACGCGAGCCGCCACAGCCTGCGCCCGCTGCAGGTTGTAGGCATCTTCTGCGAATAACTGGGAATAATGATGCACAACCATGGCTGCGCAGGAACCGGACGGGGTGACGATGGGCCCCTCGGTGGGGGCGAACACATCCAGAAAATGCCGGGCCATGGCCTGCGCCTCATTCCAGAAGCCACCGTTGAAGGCAGGCTGGCCGCAACAGGTCTGGCCGGGGGGCACCTGCACGCGTACCCCCTGGCGTTCCAATACGGTCACCACGTCGTCGGCGATATGCGGGTAAAGGTGATCAATGAGGCAGGTAACAAAGAGTTGTACCGTACTCATGCCACAAAACGTTTGAGGATCAGGGAGCCATTCTGGCCCCCAAAGCCAAAGGCATTGGCGATACCGGCGTTGATCTGCACCTGGCGCGCCTGATTGGGCACATAGTCGAGATCACATTCCGGATCGGGCACCGAATAGTTGATCGTGGGCGGCACCCAGCCGGTGCGAATCGCCTGCAATACGACCAGAGCGCCAAACGCACCTGCGGCGCCCATCACATGGCCGATCATGGGCTTGATAGAGGAGATGCAGACGTTATAGGCATGCTCGCCCAACGATGTTTTGATGGCCTTGGTCTCGGAAATGTCGTTGAGGCGGGTGCCGGTGCCATGAGCCGACACATAGCCCAGCTCTTCCGGGGCCATTTGCGCTTCCTTCATCGCTATCTGCATGGCGCGAGCCGCGCCGGAGCCGTCGGGATCGGGCGACGCCATGTGATAGGCATCCGATGTAAAGCCCATGCCGCCAAACTCGGCCAGTATCCGGGCCCCGCGCGCCAGGGCGTGTTCCAGCGATTCCATGATCATCGTCACCGAGCCCTCGCCGATGATCATACCGTCGCGTTCATTGTCGAAGGGCCGACACGCGGTTTTGGGCTCATCATTCCGGGTGCTCATGGCGCCCAGGCGACTAAATGCTGCCATAATCAGTGGCGTCAGATACGAATCCACACCACCGGCGATCATGACATCAGCATCACCATTCCGAATACGACGTGCCGCTTCGCCCAGGCTGAACACACCGGTCGCGCAGGCGGCAACCGGCGAATTGACCGGCCCCTTCACGCCATAGCGAATCGCCATATGACAGGGAGTGGTAGAAACCAGCACCGCCGGCGCCACCGCCGGATTAATACCGCGCGGTCCCCTGGTGCGGATCTTCTCTGATTCCTGCTCCACAATATCGAGGGCGCCAAACGCGCTTCCCATCTCGATGCCAACACGGGTGGGGTCTTCCTGGCTGAGGTTAAGCCCGGCATCGGCCAGCGCTTCCTCGGTTGAGGCCACAGCCAGGTGCGTTACTCGCCCCAGGCGACGAACCTCGCGACGAGAGAGGAACTTGAGGGCGTCGAAATCTTTGATATAAGCAGCGATCTGAGTCGGCAAACCGCTGGGATCATATGCGGTTATGCGATCTGCCCCCGAGATACCTGCCAACAATCCTTTCCACGTACTTTGTACATCATGGCCAAGCGCACTGATGGCGCCCACGCCGGTAATCACAACACGTTTCACTGGGTGCATAGAGATCTCCATAGAACTAGACAGTAAAATCTACTTTGATTGAGTAGGGCTCCCCTCTCCGGGAGCCCGCCAAACAGTCCATCAATAACAGAGCAAAGCATAGCACAAGCTTTGCCGGTTGACAATGCTTTGTACCACCGTTACACCATGCTACAATGATAGCTGTTCCCGCAACCACAGTCCCCTCCTCTGTCTGTCCATTCGCGACCATTTCTTGCTGGCGGTGTTTTATTTAGTGCATCGCCGAGTCGAGCCCGGCAGTGACCCAACAGTCCTTTCCATCCCCTACCGAACAGGCGCTGGTAGCGCGAGCCAAACAAGACCCCCAGGCTTTTGGCGAGCTCTACGAACGTTATGTCGATAATATTTATAACTATATCTACTATCGGGTAGGGGAAAGCACCGAAGCCGAAGACCTGACGGCCCGCACCTTTTATCAGGCGCTGGCCAAACTCGATAGCTATGAAGATCGCGGATTGCCCTTTTCGGCCTGGCTTTATCGCATCGCCCACAATCTTGTCGCCAACTGGCATCGCCAACACGCCCGCCGCAAGTTCGTCTCCATTGAAGATGTTGATCTGCCGGCGTTTCACAATGGCAATCCCAGCCGGTCTGCCGAACTGGCCGAAACCCGTTCGGAATTGCTGGCAGCCATCCAGCGTCTGGCTGCCGACCGCCAGCAGTTGTTGATCCTCAAATATGTGGATCGGCTCTCGAATGCCGAGATCGGGCAGGTGATGGGCCGTTCGGAATCTTCTGTGAAGTCACTTTATCACCGCACTCTGCAAAGTCTGCGCAAGGCGTTAGAGGAAAAGGATCTAGATGTACCATGAATAAAGTTGCTGTGGTTGCCGATTCCACCTTTGATATGCATCCCGATTGGCCGTACTGGTCAAGGATTCATATTATCCCCGTTCATATCCGCTTTGGCGACACGTTTTATCGTGAGGGCGTGGATATCGACGAAGCCACATTCTATCGCCGGGTGGACGAAGAGCAAATGATCCCCAAAACCTCGCAGCCCAATCCCAGCGAATTTGTCGAGCTCTACCGCCAACTGGCCGCCGATCACGATGCCGTCATCTCCATCCATGTCACTGCCAAATTGAGCGGCACCCATCAATCGTCGCTGACCGCCGCTGAAATGGTGAAAGATGAGATCGCGGTCTATCCCTTCGATAGCAAAGCCGGATCAGCTGCCACCGGGTTCATGGCCGACGAAGCGTTTACCATGCTCGATGCCGGCGCAACGATCGATGAGGTGCTGGCACGCCTGCGCCAGATACGCGATGGCATTCGTCTCTTCCTGACACCGGCCACGCTCAAGTATGCGGCCATGAGCGGTCGCATCAGCTCGTTCAGTTCGGTTGTGGCCTCGTTGCTGAATGTCTTTCCCATTATCGAACTCATCGACGGAGAGCTCATTCCCGGCGAACGGGTGCGCACCCGCTCGCGAGTCGTCAAACGCATGGTGGGGCTCATGCAGGAACGCATGGGCCAGCAGCCAATCCGCCTGGCCGTCGTACACGCCCAGGTGCCTGAAGCCGCCCAGGCCCTGCTCACCCAGGCCGCCTCGCAACTCAATTGCGCAGAAACCATCATCACGCCCCTGGCCACGTCCCTGGCAGTACATTTTGGCCCCGGCACCGTAGGCCTGGTGGCCTATCCGGTCTGATCAGCGCCCCGAACCGGTCTTTCCATCCATATCGCCGCTCCCGCTCTATGCGAGCTTCAACCGGCCCATCTTTAACTCATCAGGTTTAACAATCATGCGTCCTTATCATATTGTTTCCTGGCTCGATCGCTATCTGGAAGCCCTGCAAACCGAAAACGAAGCCCAAACACGCTTTGTCGAACAAACCGTCAATGATCTGGCGGCGCTGTACCGACTGGTGCGCATGCTGTGGGCCGTACTGCAACCCGTGCGACCCGATCCCCAATTTCGCGGCGAGCTCAAACAAAATCTCATTGCCGAAGCCCAGCGCCGTCAGGTGCAGGATGCCCTGGGCTTGCAGATTCCCGCTACGGCTGCCCGGCACAGATGGTGGAGGCCCGTGGCGGTGTTGGGGACAGCGTCACTGGTGGGGGCTTATGCTCTGTGGCGAAGATCTCGCCCTCATGAAGTAGAGGATATCGGCCTCGCCGCTTGAACGCGGGGGCGGGCTTTTTCTTTCGATCGCCACATCGTCAATGCGGCGGGCTGCTGGTTGCGATGAACCTGTCTGTTAGAGAAGACGGACGATCGCCACGGGGCACACACATCGCCAGAACATACAATTTGAGCAATTAAACGTTTAGCGTTACAATAGTTAGCTATTGGCATAAAGATGTATTTTGGTGGCGTTGGTTATTTTGTTTGCAATTCTTCTTTATTTTCTTCTGTCAACGCCTCGGAACATGCATCGCCAGCATCATAATCATTCAACGAGGTAGTTTTATGAGTCTTTATTATTCCAAAATCACGGGTTGGGGCCACTATGCCCCGGAGCGCATCCTGACCAATGATGATCTGGCACAAATGGTGGATACCTCTGATGAGTGGATCCGGACGCGTACCGGTATTCGGGAACGACATATCGCAGCAGAGGGACAGGCCACGGTGGACCAGGCTTATCACGCTTCAGTGCAGGCGCTGGAACGCGCCGGCATCAGCGCCGCCGATCTCGACCTGATCATCCTGGCCACATCTACGCCCGACTATCTCTGTCCTCCCGCCTCCAGCATGCTCGAGGATCGCCTGGGCGCCAGCAAGGCCGGGGCCATGACCCTGATCGCCGGCTGCACGGGCTTCGTTTACGGCCTGGCCACTGCTGCCCAATTTGTGCAGACAGGCATGTATGAGCATGTGCTGGTGGTGGGCGCCGAAACCCTGAGCTACGCCGTTGATTGGGAAGATCGCAATACCTGTATTCTGTTTGGCGACGGGGCCGGCGCCGTGATCGTCAGCCGCAGTCATACCCCCGGCGGCCTGCAAAGCATGATCCTCGGGTCCGAAGGCTCAGGTTGGGACGCCCTGATCGCCCCTGGCATTGGCAGCCACGCGCCGATGACAGTCGAAACCCTGGAACGTAAAGAGCACAAGCTGCGCATGAACGGCCGCCAGGTATTCAAGTTTGCCACCCGTGTGATGACTGAAGCCGTCACCGAGGTGCTGAGCGACGCCGAACTCACGATCCATGACGTGGATGTACTCATTCCCCATCAGGCCAACGCCCGCATCATCGATCTGGCTGTGCGCCGGCTGGGTATTGACAAAGACAAGGTAATCATCAATCTCGACCGCTACGGCAACACCTCGGCTGCCTCGGTGCCGCTGGCACTGGCCGAGGCCCTGGACAGCGGCCGCGTCCAACCCGGTGACACGGTGGTGATGGTGGCTTTCGGCGCCGGTCTCACCTATGCCGCCACGGTATGGCAATGGCAGCCAGAGACCGCAGACGAAGAACCGATCCTCGTCACCAACTGGCCCGTGCCGGAAACGATGCGTGTTCAGGCACAGCGCGTTCGTACTGCTGCCTGGCGTTTGCAGGTGCAGGCTCGCACCAAGGCCTCCGACGCCGCCATGTCACTCATGTTGCCACTTTACACCTTCCGCAAAGGCGTGAAAAAACGATTGAAGAAATAAACTTCACAGCCAAAGAAAGACCGGACTCAACCCTCCTTTCTGTTTTTCCTTCTCCCAGATTTTCCACAAGCCCCTACGTGTCCCATCCTTCCAGCTGAGCGATTGCTGCCCGCAGGGTGGGGGTAACAGGGGCTTTTTGATTGCGCTTGTAATCGAACATGACCACCGTTCCCTCTCCCTCAGCGGCGATGCGTTGATGCCGCTCACTAATCACCCGATGGTGCACCTTGAGCCGATCTTCGCCCACTTCCAGCACGCGCACGCCCACGCGAATGCGGTCGGGATAGCTGAGAGGAAAACGATAGCGACAGCAGATACTGTGCAAGATGGGGCCAATCCCGGTAGCGGCCATCTCATCCATCATCGGGGTCTGACTAAAGTACTTGATGCGGGCGCTTTCGAAATAGCGAAAATACCGGATGTTATTGACGTGCTGAAAGGCATCCATCTCGCCCCAGGCCACATCGGTTTCGTAGACAACGGGGTACCCAGCCAATAAATCGCTCATCATTTCCTAACTCCAGTCACGCAGAAGCTGCACGAGCAGGCGCACGCCAAAGGCGCTGGCGCCATTGGGATACATGGGTCGCGCCTTGTCGATCCAGGCCATGCTGGCAATATCGATATGCGCCCAGGGATAATCTTCAGTGAAATGTTGCAGGAATTTGGCGCTGGTGCTGACGCCCATCCTCTTCAGTGGCGCAGTCGAGTTTTTCACATCGGCAAAATCACTGCGGATAGCCGCCGCATAGTCGTCATACATCGGCATGGGCCAGACGCGCTCGCCGCTGCGCTCTGCCGCGGCCTGAATGCGTTGTCCCAGGGCCTCATCGCCGGCAAATAAACCGGCAGCATGCGGGCCCAGGGCAATGCCGATGGCGCCGGTCAATGTCGCCAGATCGATCACGGCATCGGGGTGATAACGCCCCGCATACGCCAGGGCATCGGCCAGGATCATACGTCCCTCAGCATCGGTGGAGATCACCTCCATGGTCTTTCCGCTCATCCCGGTGTACACATCGCCGGGCTTCTGCGCCCGACCATTGATCGTGTTCTCGGTCAGGGGAGCCAGCCCCACCACATGCAGGGGCACATCCAGCAAAGCCGCGGCCCGCAAGATGCCCAAGACGTCGGCGGCGCCGGTCATGTCGTCTTTCATGCGCCACATGCTACTGGCGCTGGCAACCTTCAGGCTGTATCCGCCGGTATCGAAGGTGATGCCTTTGCCCACCAGCACGTTCGTGGGTAAATCCTGCCGGCGTTGGGCGTTGTGTTCGAGGATGACGAATTGGGGCGGTTGATCACTGCCCTTGGCCACGGCCAACAAAATACCCATGCCCAGGTCTTCCATGTCGGCTTTTTCGAGCACTGTGCATTGCAGGCCCACTTCGGCAGCCATGCGGCGGGCCGTATCAGCGATCATGGCAGGGGTAGCGATGTTGGCGGGCAGCGCCTCCAGATCGCGGGCAAAGTTGACGCTTTCGGCAATGATCGTGCCTGTGCGCAGGCCCTGTTCCAGCAATGGCACGCGGGCAGCATCATATTCTACGACCACTACCTCCTGGATCCGCCTGGTTTTCTCCTCACGGCTGCTTTGCCGGGGCATGCGGTACGTCTCCAGCAGGCAGGCTTCGGCCAACGCGGCCGCGGCCTGCGCGGGCTCCAGGCCCCCCACACCGGCCCCGTGTACGATGGTGGCCACCGTGGCCGCGCCCAGTTTGGCAGCGCGGGCAATGGCCCTGGCGCTGGCCGTGCGCGCCGCATGCAGATCAAACGCATCGCGCTTTCCCAGGCCCAACACCAGAATGCGCGGGGCCGCCACCGCGCCGTGGCTGTAAAGCAATGTGGTATCACCCAGTTTGCCGGAACAGTCGCCCAGGGCGATGAGCTCCGAGATCCGTCCCCCCAGTGCTTTGTCGAGAGCACCGGTGGCGCCAGCGGGTCGCTCGACCCCCTGGAACAGGTTGACGATGAGCACATCGGCGGAAATATCGGTAATGTTGCCTTGTTGAATGGTGATTTTCATGGGATGGCACTGTTGATGAACGTGAGAGCGAAAGAAAAGATCACGGTATGTTTTTTTGCTGGCGAATATGCTGCAGGTGGCGGAGTGCATTACGGATCAGCGCCTGATGGGCAGGATTCTGAATCCAGGCAGAAGCGCCAGAGGGATGGGGCAAGGGTATCACAATACGGCCATCGATGTGAAAACGCTGGCCGATCAGATCAACGAGTTTGAAACCGCGGCCAAACACCGTATCGATGGCCATTTTTCCCACCGGCACCAGCACTTCCGGATCAACGAGGGCAAGTTCTGCCTCCAGCCAGTCACTGCAAAGCCGCTGTTCGGCACGCGTCGGGGCCCGGTCGCCGCGCCCCGACTTGTTGGGGCCGGGAAAACATTTGGTGACCGAGGTCATATAGCACTGCGCCCGAAATTCATCCTCGTCCCAGCCAGCCTGCTGAAACCAGCGGAAGAGCCGGGCCCCGGCCTTGCCACTGAAGGGCTTGTGGGTTTGCGTGACCTCAACCTGGCCCGGCGCCTGCCCCACAACCATCAGGCGGGCAGTGGCCGGGCCAGAGAAAATGGGCGGGCCCAGGATCGAATAACCGGCGTCAGCGCAGCGACGGCAGAGGCGCA
>JAJRXO010000455.1 GCA_024276255.1 Chloroflexota bacterium
TGCCACAGCAGGCCGAAGAGCAGGGCGCCCGCATACAGGATGTAGGGATTCCACATGGAAAAGAACACCAGGGCCAGGGCGATAAAACCCCAACCGCCTAGGAAATTGTAATTCCACACCGGATTGTAAAACAGGGCATACACGGCGCCAGCAAAGCCCGCCAGCATGCCGCCCAACGTCACCGACACATAGCGGATACGCACTACATTGATGCCCGACACCTCGGCTACCGACTGATTCTCCCCCACCGAGCGCACCCGCAGACCGGCGCTGGTCTTATTGAGCACAAACCAGGTGCCGATCACCAGCAAGATGGCCAGATAAAAGAAGGGGGAGAGGCCAAAGATCTGGGGCAGGCGTTCCAGACCCAGGGGGCCAGTGTAGGGGTTCCCGATGTAGGTGGTGGCGCCGAAGCCGAAGATCCAGATGCCCATGCCGCTGACCACCTGATCCACGCCCAACGTAATCGAGAAAAAGCCATGCAGCAGGCCCAGCAAGGCGCCGATGAGGAGGCCCACGGCGAAGCCCAGCAGATAATTGCCGGTTGTCTTGGTGGCAATAAAGGCAAACGTGGCGCCAAACAGCATCGTGCCTTCGATGCCGACGTTGAGAATACCCGAGCGTTGATCGATCAATTCACCGAGACCGGCAAAAGTAAAGATCGTGGCTGCTTCCAGACTGCGAATGATAAAAGGCCACACGAGCTTATTCCTCCTTTCTGATCCACATCAGCTGATAGCGATAGAAAAACTGGAACATGACCAGCGTGATCATCAGCACGCCCATCAGCGCATAATCCACGCCGAAACCCAGATGCAGCTTGCCCTGGGCATAGCGGCCGCCAATGGACAGGCCGCCAAACAGAAAGGCCACCGGCAGGGCGGCCAGGGGGTTACCCAGCGAGATCAGTCCGCAGATGATGCCGTAAAACGCCAGATCACCGAAATAGTCGTAGTTGCGAGGGATCTTGAACACACCGGGGACGGCGGCAAAATAATGATAGGCTGCCAGACCGGCCAGCGCTCCGCCCAGCACAAATACCAGCACCGAAAGCCGGGCCGTGTCCACGCCGGCATAGCGGGCAGCAGACGGGCTGTGACCAAATGCCCGTATGCGATAGCCCAGGCTGGTCTTGGACATCATGAACTGCAGAGCGAACACCAGAATGAGCACCAGGAAAATGGTCAGGGGCACATCGGCGATTGCCGGCGCCCGCACCGAAGGCGGTAGCTCAAAACTCTCGCCCCGGCCGCCGGGATTCATGAACAGCCCGCCTTCCTTGATCATCAATGACGTCAGATAGAAGGCAACGAAGTTCAGCATCATCGTGCTCACGATTTCGTTCACATTCCAGCGACCCTTGAGTATACCGGCAATCCCCCCCACGAGACCGCCCCCGGCCATGGCGCCGATCATCATTAACGGGATCACAATCAAAGCCGGTAGCTGGGCCGTGCTGCTTTCTCGACCGCCGAACAAATAAACCACGCCATACACAGCCAGCCCACCCACATACAACTGCCCGCTCATGCCGATATTCCACAGGCCGGCACGAAAGGGAATAATAAACGAGTAGGTCACCAGGGCCAGGAAGATAAAACGACTGATGGTCAGGCGCACACCATAGGTATTCACAAACGCATATCGAAAGATCTCCCGGTAGGCATCCACGGGAGAGACCTTCGCCTGCAGAAATACGGTGCTGAACAACAGCAGGCCCACGATCAATGCCAGAACCGAGAAGGCTGCTGCTTTCCAGCTAGGCAACGAAGCCCGTCTTACCAGTTTGGGTTGATAGCCAAAGAGCGTCATTGTTGTCATTTCTCCTGGTTCGAACCGGCCATCATGGCGCCGATGATTTCTTTCTTGGCTTCGGAGGCAGGGATGAAATCGACAATGCGCCCCTCGTACATGGGTGCGATCCAGTCACTTAGCGACAGGATCTCATCCAGCTCCTCCGAAATCAAAATTACCCCTGCCTGCTGTGAGCGCGCCTCCAGCAGCTTGCGCTGCACGAACTCGGTGGCGCCCACGTCCAGACCCTGGGCCGGCAGATTGGCAATCAGCAGCAATGGCTTGCGAGAGAGCACACGCCCCATGATGATCTTCTGCAGATTGCCGCCCGACAGACTGCTGGCGGGCGTATCCATGCCCGGCGTAGCCACATCAAATTCGTTGATGATCTGCTGCGTCAGCTCCTGCATCTTCTTGTAATCGAGGACGCCTTTGCGGTTGAACGCCGGATCGAAATAGTAGTTCATGAAGATATTGTCGACCAGCGAAAACGGTCCAATCGAGCCCACATCCGTACGCTCTGCCGGGGTATAGCCCATACCCAGCTGCCAGCGTTGCAGGATGGAGCGATGGGTCACATCCTGCCCCAAAAAACGAATCTTGCCCCGCTCCGCCTTGCGTAAGCCGGCCAGCACCTCTGCCAGCTCATGCTGGCCGTTACCCGCCACACCGGCGATGCCCAGTATCTCACCCTCTCGCAGGGTGAAA
>JAJRXO010000456.1 GCA_024276255.1 Chloroflexota bacterium
GCCCACAAGACGGGCATGTACAGATCAAAACCGCGCTCGGCCACCAGATCGTACAGGAACGGTGTGTCTGCGAGCCCGGGATGCGTCACCTGTAAATAGGCGGTACCGCCCCCCTGCGACTGCCAGCTCAGCGAAGACCATTTGAAGCCCGGCGCCACATCATCGCTGCGCATGATTTCCTTGCCTCCGGCATCGTACAGGATCAGCAGGGTATCGCCACCGGGGGTAAGGCGATCGGTATAAAAACGATAACGCACACCCGGCTTGGCGGTGAAAACATACCAGTCGGCATCGCCAGCCCGATCGTAGCTGCGATCGGCCAGACGGCCTGGCACCGGCAATGGTGTGGCCGCGCCGAGATCGTCGTTCGGTTCGTCGGCATCGGCCGCGGCCACGGCAAACCACACGATGCCGCTGATATTATTCGCTGGATTGGCATCGGGCCAGGGCATGGCGCCCTGAGCCTGCAATGGCACACGCAAGAGCGTCGATCCAGCGGCGGCCTGAATGGTGATGGTGCCGCCGGTGTTCTTGGGCAGGTCGGGCACGCTCAGGGTCAGGGGCGAGGCAGCAGTTTGGGTCACTGCCGGATGCGAAGCGATCCAGCTCAGGCCTGTGATGTCGCCAGGCAGGGTGAGACTGATGGCGCCACCGCTGGCCAGGCCCGGACCCCCGTTCTGGTATTGAATGGTAAGCTGAAAGGGCTCGCCCGGCGCCAGGGCGCGATTGGGGCTCATGGCCAGATCAACGGCCATATCAGCCGCCAGCACGCGCAGCTCAATGCCGGTAATGTCATTATCAGCCGGGTTTTGCTCGGCCCAGGCGCTGCCCACATGGGCGCTGATCTCATTGGTGCTCTGAGGCCATTGGCGAGGTATGTTCCCGCGGATCTCCAATACAGTGCTGGCGCCGGCGTCCAGTTCGCCCAATATAAACCGTAGAGAATTGCCGGTCGTGATCTGCACAGGCCCCAGATCACTGCTGGCGCTGAGGTTATCCAGGGCCGGCATGTCCACGTCCACGTACGTGCCGGGCGCCGGCATATCGGCACGGTTAATCACGCGCAAACGTAATAACACGGGATCGCCCTGAGTCAGCGTCTTGGTGGGCGCTTCCACCAGCTCCAGGGCCACATCAGTGGGCGCCAGGCCCAGGCGCAGCGCTGGATCGCCCAGCAGATTGAAGGTGTCGATGAGATCGTGATATACGCCCAGGGTATCGCCGATGTACAATGCCAGTTTGCCGGCGACGATCAGATCGCCCAACTGGGTGCGCCCCTGCTGATAAAGGGCGCTATAAAAACCCTGGTGCATGTAATCATGCCCATGGGCCACGCCCAGGCCCGTGGCAGCCCAGACAGCCACCGCACCGCCGGAGGGATTCAGTACCAGTACCTCGGACAGCGATTCGCGATCGGGTTCCTGAAAACGTCCATCCAGACAGGTCATGGAAAGATGCACTGGCAGACGGCCGCCATTCCTCGCTGCTGCTGCGTCTTCGGCACGGTAGATAAACTCAGAAGCCCAAAAAGTGACCTGGCCATGGCCGACATAGTTGGTAAGGAAAGCACCCTGATCCCAGGCCTGACGGAGATCCTGCCGGGCTGAAGTAATCGAGCTGTAATTCACGCCCAGGTAGATCTTTTGCTTGTAGCTGTCATAAGCGCCGGGCAGGAGCTTATCGGCCACCTCGTTCGACAGATATGCGAAATCACCGGCCGTATCGGCATTGTCGGCCACAAAGAGGTTTCTCATCAACCAGTCGCCGGGCCAGGGCGCGGTTTCATACTGGATGGTTTTATTGACCATGGTGGTCACCTGCGCCGGCGTGCGCGCCGGAAAACGCCCGATAAACATATCGGGCAGATTATCGTTGCCGGACACGGTGACCAGGCGATTATCGGTTGCTGTCTCGCTCAGAAACGGATCCACGATATCGAGCAGAGGCGGAATATAATTTTGCACCCCCAGGCCTTCGTAATCGAGAAAATCATAGGTGGCGTCGCCTACCAGAAGCACGTAGGCCGGCCGCGGCGATTGCCAGTTGTGATAAGCGTAATCCAGAAAATCGCGAATTGCCCACGGCGAGAGCTCACCGTTGTTGAATTCATCGTACACATCCTGTACGTTCACAAGCATTACATTGTAGCCCTGATCGTAGCGATACTGGACCAGAGGCTGAATGGCGTCCATGAAATCGGGATGGGTGATGATGATGTAATCGGCCTGATTGCTGGGAGTGCGATAATTGGTCACAAAATCAGGTTCGATGCGCAGCGGCGACAGTCGTTTCTGCGGATGCTGTACCAGAAAGCGATTATCACCGTCGCCGTCGAAGCTGAACTGGACCTGCACACCCGCCGAACTCACCTCGGCGGCGTTGAGCAGACGCACCTGCGCCGTGACATCGGAGATGTCAAACAGCTCCAACCCACCCTGGCTAAAGCCGTCCACTTCGTACTGGTGCGGTCCCTGCAGATCGTCGCCGAAAAACAGTTGATCATTCACGGCCTGCAAACGACGCGAATAACGGATTTCAAACCAATCGAGATAACCGACATCGGTGCTGGCGCCGGTGTCGCCGGGTGCA
>JAJRXO010000457.1 GCA_024276255.1 Chloroflexota bacterium
CCCGGAATATCGCCGTATTTTCTCCGAATAGACACTAATTACAAGGCAGCACGTTACTACACCATGGGTTTTTTCTCCAACATCGACGTCGAAGCCTACGACCGCCAATACAGTGATCGCCAGCTCATCGCTGGCATGTGGAGCTATTTCCGGCCCCACCTGCACCGCCTGCTACTGATCTCACTGCTGCTGGCCGTGATCGCTGCCGCGGGTGCAGCTCTGCCCATCATGGTCTCGAAAGGGGTCGACGCCATACAAAACCAGCCCAGCCCCGGCACCATCGCCCTGCTCGTGGGGGCGGTGTTCCTCTCCGGGGTGATCGTGTGGGCGGCCAATTGGTGGCGCCGGCGACTGACCGTCCGCATGCTGAGCGATGTGGTGATGACGCTGCGCACCGAAGCCTTTCGGGCCGCCGCCAATCATGATCTCTCGTTTTACGACAGATTCTCTTCCGGCCGCATCGTTTCCCGTATCACCTCCGACACCAAGGATTTCGGGGATGTGGTGACCCTGCTCACGGATGTGACCTCCCAGTTCATGCAGGCCCTCATCCTGGGCGTGGTGTTGTTTTCCATCAACGTGCGCCTGACACTGTACGTGCTGGCCTTTTTGCCCCTTCTGTTCCTCGCCGCCAGCAGCCTGCGCAAGATGATGCGCGGGGTCACCCGCCGGGGCATGCAGGCCATGGCCAAGGTCAACGCCACGATCAAAGAGACCATTGGCGGCATTGCCGTGGCCAAAAACTATCGTCAGGAAGCGGCCATCTACGACGAGTTCGATGCTGCGAACTGGCAATCGTATCGGGTGAATGTGCAGCGCGGCTTTGTGTTGTCGATGGTGTTCCCCCTGCTGAACGCCCTGGGAGGATTTGGCACAGCCATGATCCTGTATCTCGGCGGGCTGAATGTGGTGGAAAAGGTGGTCTCGGCCGGCGCCTGGTATCTCTTCCTCTCCAGCCTCGATCGCTTCTTCTTCCCCATCCTCAATTTGGCCGCATTCTCAGCCCAGGTGCAGGCCGGGCTCTCAGCAGCCGAGCGCATCTTCGCCCTCATCGAGGCCGAACCCGCCGTAATTCAAACAGATCATCGCCCGGCGCCGCGCTTGCGTGGGGACATTTGTTTCCAGGATCTCTGCTTCAGCTATAACAATAAAGAGCAGGTCCTGGATCATTTCTCGCTGCATATTCGCGCCGGCGAAAGCGTGGCCCTGGTCGGTCACACAGGCGCCGGCAAATCCTCGATTGCCCGCCTTATCGCCCGTTTCTACGAATTTCAGAGCGGATCGCTGACCATCGATGGCATCGACATCCGCACCTTTGATCTGGCCACATACCGCCGCCAACTGGGCATTGTCTCACAGCTGCCGTTTCTGTTTTCGGGCACAGTAGCCGAGAACATCCGTTATGCCCGCCCCGAAGCCACCGATGCCGAGATCCTACATCTGGCACAGCAGATCGGCGACGGGGAATGGCTGGAAACACTGCCGTATGGTCTGCAGACGGAGGTGGGCGAACGGGGAGGCCGTCTTTCCATGGGCCAGCGGCAAATCGTGGCCCTGATGCGGGTGCTGGTACAAAATCCGGCCATCTTCATCCTCGACGAAGCCACGGCCAGTATCGATCCCTTTACGGAATGGCAGATTCAGCAAGCCATTGCTCTGGTGCTCAGCCGCACCACCAGTATCCTCATCGCCCATCGCCTGTCCACCGTGCGCGCGGCCGATCGCATTATCGTGCTGGATCACGGCCGCATTATCGAAGAGGGCAATCACACCAGTTTGCTGGAACAGGGCGGCCACTATGCCACCCTGTATAACACCTATTTCCGCCATCAAAGCCTGGCCTATGTGGAGCAGGCGCGAGAACTGGCGGAATAGAGAAACGGGCGGCGCCCGACCCGTTCAGGCGTACATATCTTGTTTCAGAACGCCGATATACGGTAGATCACGGTAGCGCTCGTTATAGTCGAGCCCATAACCGATGACGAACTTATCGGGGATTTCAAAACCAACCCAGTCAACCGGTACATCAACTTCACGCCGCGAAGGTTTACTGAGCAGGGTGACAATGTGCAAGCTGGCCGGATTGCGGGCTAGCAGCAGATTGCGCAAGTATCCCAGGGTGTTCCCACTGTCAATAATATCCTCCACAAGCAGTACATCCCGTCCTTCAATCGGTTCATCGAGATCCTTGAGAATACGCACCACTCCACTACTCTCGGTGGCCGCACCATAACTGGATGTAGCCATAAAGTCGATTGCGTGGGGCACAGACAGGGCGCGCATCAAATCGGCCAGAAAGACGACACTGCCCTTGAGCACGGCCAACAACAGCGGTTCTTTTCCGGCATAGTGCACTGAGATCTCATCCGCAAGCTGCTGGATACGCGCCTGCAATTCGTCGGACGTGATCAAAACTTCAGCAACATCAGGGTGCATGGGGTTCCTCGCTCGAACGACGCAAATAAATAATGTCAGGATTGTAGCACAAAGCCCATAGGCTACAGAAAATGCAGGACAGGTATTAGGCGCTGTGGGCTGAGAGGGCAGATGATGTCGAGATTTACTTCTCTATGGCAAAGCCATGTTGCAGCCAGGCCACGGTGCCACCGTCAATGTTGATGACCCCGGTCAATCCCTGTCCCGTAAGCCACTCGGCTGCCATGCCGCTGCGATTGCCTGTGTTGCACACCAGCAGCACGGTCGAAGCCTGCTGCAATTCGTGCAGATGCTCCGACAGGGAATTCAGGGGGATGTTGATGGCGCCCGGCAGATGCCCGTTGGCGTATTCATCAGGCTCGCGTACATCCACCAGCAAAAGCTCGTTGGCTTGCAGGCGAGCATGCGCTTCCACCACATCGATCTCGGGATAGGATATGGTCTGATAGGTGTCTCCCACCGGTTGCGTATCCACGGGGTACCCACTGTCGTACCAGGCGAGAATACCGCCTTCCAGATTCAACAGATTTGTGTAGCCCAACTGCTCGCGAAAGGCATCCACCACCTGACGGCTGCGGTTGCCCGACCGGCAATAAATAATCACTTCACGATCCTCAGGGATCTCATTGTATCGTTCGTTCAACTCACTCATGGGAATGAGGATGCTGCCGGGAATACGCACCTGAGCATATTCATCGGGTTCACGCACATCGACGAACAGCGTGCCGGCTTCATGGCGTTTGCGCGCCTCGGCGGGAAGTATTTGATCGGTTTGTGATTTTCGAAAGAGATTCATATGATGGTTATGCAGAATGGGGGGCGTCCCCCTTGAGTGTTGTTTTCTGACAGCAGGCGAAAACCTGCTGCACATCTTGCGAATTGTCACGAATTATCGGCTTTTACGCAAGATTCGGACAACACTTGAGAGGACGATCATCCAAATTTGAGTGTAGAGATAATAATCAGGCCGGCATCGCGGAGACCTCGTCACCGGTCTCCACCGGATATCGTTCAGCCCACCAGCTACGAATGCCCCCCGTGAGGTTGATAACCTGTGTGAAGCCCTGCGCCTGCAAATAGCTGGCTGCCACACTCGAACGATAGCCGCCCAGACAATTGATCACCACGGGTTTGTGACGTGGTATTTCATCGAGATGGTGGACAAGATGTCCGGCGTGGATATGAATGGCCCCGGGGATATGGGATTCGATATATTCGCTATGCGCGCGCACATCAATCACCTGTACCTCGTTGGACCGGAGACGGGCATATAGTTCAGGGGCTGTAATTTGCGCCAGCACCGTGAGCGGATTACCCATTTGCGTCCACTGCCGCAGGTTGGGTAGATAGCCCGCGACATCGTCCAGACCAATGCGGATCAATGCCCGGCTGAGATCATCAATACGCCGCTCATCAGCAATTAACACAAAGGGCTGATCCTCACTCAGCATCCACCCCGCCCAGGTGCTGAAGGAACGCGTGTCCTGAATGTTCAGGCTGCCTGGCACGTGGCCCCCGGCAAAAGCCAGCTTATCTCGCGTATCCACGATCAGCACACCATCCTGCCACAGCTGGTGGAAACGCGTTAAAGCCAGACGGGTGGGATGGGGTAAACTACCCAGGATCCCGGGGCCCTCCTTATTCAGCTTTTTCATCCGGGCAAAATAGGGCGGTGGTTCAGGCTGGCCGGACAGTAGTTCGCGCACAAAACGATCGTCATCCTCGATTTGCAGCGCCCAATTGCTCAGCTTCTCGTATCCCACCGTGCTGCTGGGTACGGCACCCAGGGCCTTGCCACATGCCGAACCGGCGCCGTGGCCCGGCCATACCTGCACAAAGTCAGGCAGTTCCCTGAACAGGCGCAACGAACGGAACATGGTGCGGGCTGCGGGCTCTTTGGTGCCTTGCATATGCGCCGCTTCTTCCAACAAATCGGGCCGACCCACATCGCCCACAAACACATAATCACCGGTGAACAGCATAAGAGGGTGCGGGCTGGCTGGCGTGTCGGTGAGCAAAAAGCTGATGTGCTCGGGCGTATGGCCAGGGGTGTGCAGGATGGTCAGTTGCAAGTTCCCCAGTTCGATTACCTCACCCCCGCGCAGGCCACGGTGCGGAAACTGGTAGCGCCAGTCGCTACCGCCCTCATCCGACAGCAAAAGCTCAGCGCCGGTCGCAGCCGCCAGTTCGCGGGCGCCACTGAGAAAATCAGCATGAATGTGGGTTTCGGTCACATAGCGGATGCGTAAACCTTCTTTTTCAGCCACATCCAGATACACGTCGATATCGCGACGCGGATCGATCACAATAGCCTCGCCAGAAGCCTGGCAGCCAATCACATAGCTGGCCTGGGCCAGCCCATCTTCATAAATATGTCGAAAATACATTTTTGACTCCGAATCAGAAAACAGGGTTGTCTTCCCCTGGCGTGTTGTCAATCATTTCTGCCACGAATTTCTCGCAGGTAAAAGCAAGGAATTCGTGGCAGGATTCCAACTTTTGTTGACAAGCAACACGCAAGAGATGACTACCGGAAATCGTAAAGAAAGAAGTGATGCTGACGATCGTTAACGACGCGTGTTACAGTCCATTGATGCG
>JAJRXO010000458.1 GCA_024276255.1 Chloroflexota bacterium
GCGGTCACGCAGGCCGGCCTCTTCGATGGCGCGGATGGTGTGCCCCATGGCGCGCATGGTGGTGGTGAGCATGGCCGACATGCCTACGATATCGGGCTGATGCTCTTTGATGGCATCGATGAAGCGTTCGGGCGGCACGTTAAAGCCGATGTCGATTACTTCGAAGCCCGCGCCTTCGGCCATCATGCCCACCAGGTTCTTGCCGATGTCGTGCAGGTCGCCTTTAACCGTACCCAGCAGGATTTTGCCAATGAGCTGGACGCCCGAGGAGACCAGCAGAGGGCGCAGCACATCGAGCCCGGCCGACATGGCATCGGCCGACATCAGTACTTCGGGCACGAACATGTCGCCCCGGCGAAAGCGGATGCCCACCTCGTCCATGCCGGGTACCAGGCCGTTGTCGAGGATGTCCTTGGGCAGCAGGTCCTGTTTGAGGGCTCGCTCCACCAGTTTTGGGGTTTTTTCGGCATCGCCCTCAATGATGGCGGCGGATAATCGTTCCAGAATTCTACTCATGGGAAAGCTCCATCACATAGCTTGGGGATCAGGCGCTCTCGCGTACGCGGGCTTCGGCGTCGGCCAGCACCTGTTCGATCGTGTGCAGGGTTTCGGGTTTGACGGGGGAGGGCTGATGGCTGGCCAGGATATCGTGCGTGAAGGCAATGACCCGTTCACGCATGCGGCTGCCGCCCATCGCTTCCCACTCTTCGTAATTGCGGCGATCCATCAGCTTGGGATACCAGAACTCGCTCTTGTAATGGCGACGGGTGTGCGGTTCACGCAGGTAGTGACCGTTGGGGCCCACGTTGTTGATGACCTCGACGGCCAGCGTCTCCTCGTTGACTTCGATGCCGCGGGTGATACGGCGGGCATAGCCGATGGCTTCGTTCATCATCACCGTCTGCAGGATGGAACCCGTCATGCCGCTCTCGGTGTAGCCCACGTCGTGGCAGAGATCGCCGGCGGTGAGGGCAGAGAAGAAGACGGACAGCGATCCCTCGATGGCCGCCTGTTCGTCGAGGATTTTGGAATCGGTACAGCCGCCGGTTTGCCACAGGGGCAGGCCGGCAAAGTGGGCCAGCTCGGTGATGCCAGCCATCATCAGCGAAAGTTCGGGCGCTCCATAGGCCAGGATCATGTCTTTCATGTCCATGACCGAGAGCACGCCGCCCATGAAGAAGGGGGTCCCCGGCCGCACATGCTGGGCGACGACAAGGCCCATCCACGATTCGGCAGCCGCCTGAATGATAATTCCGGCGGCGGTGATAGGAGCTGTGCCGCCGGCCAGCGGGCAGGGTGTAAAGATCACCGGCACGCGATGGCGGGCCGCGAAGATCAGCTTGTTCAGGGCTTCTTCGGTGCTCACCAGGGGCGAGCGCGGTTCGCAATAGTGCACGTAGTTGGGCCGCAGCTCAAATGCTTCCTGTCCTCCGGCTTCGGCCACGGCGATGCGGTGAATATCTTCGGCATCATCTTTATCATACGACCAGGCTACGATGGGCTTGCTGGTGTTGGGGAACATGGTGGCAAATTCGTAGCTGGCCGCCAGATCGGGATGCACATCACTGATCGTGCCCAGCGATTCCACGAAATCGATGTTGGGCAGGGCGTCGCAAACTTTGGCGACGATGGCGGCGTCGTCACGCACATAGGGCCGTCGCTCCAGCGTGTCGATATCGATGAAGTTGGGCGGTGTGGGGCCGGGGCCAAAATGCGCCCGGCCAGGGCCGATGTGAATGTCGTGGGCCGGATTGCCGTCACGGGCAAAGATGGTGAAGCTGCGGGGGGCTTTTTGCAGGGCATCTTTCACGATGTACGAAGGAATACGCACACGCAGTCCGTCCACCCAGGCGCCGGCCTCTTTAAGAATGGCCCGCGCTTCTTCGTGGTGGACCTCCAGCCCGATGGTTTCCAGCACGTGCAGTACGCCGTCAAAAAGCTCCTGCAGCTGATCTGGGGAGAGTAGTTGAAAACGGGTACCACTGTGTACCCGATAATTGGTTCGCATTGGATTCCTCCGGCAGGGAGAGGGGGATCAGGCGGCGCCCACGAATTGCTTGGCCAGCTCGACAGCTGACGAGGCGTTGGAGGCGTAGCCATCGGCCCCGATCTTGTTAGCGAAGTCCTGGGTGACGGGAGCGCCACCGATCATCACTTTGACCCGATCACGCAGCCCGGCTTCTTCCAGGGCCTTGATGGTGTGTTCCATGGAACGCATGGTGGTGGTGAGCAGGGCCGACATGCCGATGATATCGGGTTCATATTCCTTGACGGCATTGACAAAGGTGTCCGGGTCGACATTCTTGCCCAGATCTTTGATCTCGAATCCCGCGCCTTCGGCCATCATACCCACGAGGTTCTTGCCGATGTCGTGCAGGTCGCCCTTGACGGTGCCCAATATGATCTTACCGACCATCTGTACGTTGTCTGCGATCAGCAGGGGACGCAGGATATCCATGGCAGTTTGCATGGCGCGGGCCGAGCGCAACACCTCGGGCACGAACATACGGCCGGCGCGGAATTCCACACCCACGTAGTCCATGCCGGGCATCAGCCCTTCGTTGAGAATGGTTTCAGCACTGTTGCCGTCATCCAGGGCGTCTTCGGTGAGTTCACCGATTTCGTTGAGGTCGCCGTCGATGACGGCCTGAGAGATGGATTGCAGAATGTCGCTCATGGGATTTCCTCCATAATAATAGGGCTTGAGTGTTGTAAAGTTGGATTACGTAATACGTGTTACGTATTGCGTATTGCGTATTACGCCTGTGCTGCCTGCTGGCGTTTGCGGAAGGATTGGATCCACTGCATGCCGTATTCATCCCGGCCCATCACCAGATCAGCGGCCTGAATGGCAATGGCCACTTCTTTGACCATGGGATTGGTAATGGGGCAGGTGAGGCCGGCATGGATGGCCATGGCAATGAAGGTGGCATTGATGTACTTGCGATCGGGCATGCCAAAGGAGATGTTGCTGGCGCCCATGGTGACGTTAACGCCGAATTCCTTAACGATGAGCTCGATGGTGTCGAGGGCCACGCGGCCGGCTGTGTGATCGGCGCCCATGGTGAGGGCCAGGGGATCGATGGCAATGTCCTCGGGGCCGATGCCCAATTTGCCTGCCTGTTCGATGATCCTGGCCGCCACGCGCAGGCGCTGCTCGGGCGTTTCCGGGATGCCGTCGTCGTCCATGCAAAGGCCGATCACAGCCGCTCCGTATTCCTTGACAAGAGGCAGTACATTGTTCAACGAGCGTTCTTCGCCGTTAACGGAGTTGACGAGGGCCTTACCTTCATACATGGACAGGGCCGCCTCCAGGGCATCCGGATCAGCCGTATCGATGCACAGGGGCACATCGGTGACTTCCATCACGGTGTTGAGCAGCTTTTTCATCAGGGCGGCTTCATCAGCGCCGGGTACCCCGGCATTGACATCGAGGATGTGGGCGCCGGCCGCCACCTGCCTGATGGCGTCCTGTCGTACGATATCGAAGTTCCCTTCACGTAACGCCGCCAACACGGCCTTGCGTCCCGTGGGATTGATGCGTTCGCCAATGATAACGGTGGGGCGGTCACGGTTGATCTCTACGGTCTTGGTTGCGGAGGAGACAACAGTGGTGAGATTTTGGGGCATGATGGATACTCCTTGATTGGTTTTTTTGAATGTCGGGTGTTGTATTGCTTGGGGATGTGTTTGGATGAAACTCCAGTGGGGAGTTCAGAGTTTTGCTTCGGCATCGCGAATGACTGCGTCGATAGCACGGGAGACGTCAGCTGGCAGGGGATCGGGTTGGTGGATGTCGAGGATCTGTTGCACCCGCGTTACGGCGCGTTCGCCCAGGGTTTGGGCGCCGTTTGCTTCCCAGCCTTCGTAATTCTCGCGGTCGAACAGGCGGGGATAATAGCGTTCGCGGAAGTGCTCGTAGGTGTGCTGGGTATCGATATAGCTGCCGCCGGGGCCGATCTCGTCGATGAGATCGAGAGGCAGGCTGGCGTCGTTGACTTCGATGGGTTTTGTCAGCTGTCGCAGCCAGCCCAGGATTTCATTGCAGATCACCAGTTGGGCCAGTGAGCCGGTAAGGCCGGAATCGAGGTAGCCCAGATCGTGGATGATATTGCCGCCGGCCATCACATCGGTAGCCAGAGTGAGGGCTGCTTCGATGGCGGCCTGCTGATCGACGATCTTGGCGTCGCTGGCGCCGGCCAGTGAGAACATGGGCAGGCCTAGCCAGTGGGCGAAGTCGGCCGCCAGCATGCGTTTGTCGGGATCGGCATAGGGCATGATGGTGGTGCGCATGTCGAGCATGCTGCCCCCCCAGCCCGGCATGATGAAGGGAGAACCCTCGTTGTTGATCTGGCCCAGAGTAAGGCCAGCCAGGGCGCCTGCCAGTACCAGAGCCAGGGCGGCGATGGGGGTGACCGGGGCGGTCATGCCACCCTGCGTAGAGGGGACATAGGCATAAGGCAGGCCCCGGCCCGAGAGATAGAGCAATTTCTGCAGGGCTTCTTCGTTGTGCACCAGTCCTGTTGTTACATTGACATAACAGGCGGCGATTGGTTTTTCCTCCAGGGCACGGGCACCTCCCATCACCAGTTCGGCCATGTGCACCACGTCGGGCACGCTGGTGAAATCGGTGGTGACATACATGATCGGTTTGCTGGTCTGTTTGAGCATGGTGGCCATGGCGTAACGGTCGATCATACGCTCGTGAACATCCCAGGGCATGAACATGCACATCACAAACGAAACATGCTCCAGGGCATCGGCCACGGTGATGCCCTCCACGATATCCTGCAACACTGCCCGCCGGCGTTCCCCGTTGCGGTGATCTATCACATACAGACAATCAGAACCGGTGCCGAAAAAGCTTTTGTAGCCCGACACCGGCATCGCTGCTTCGCCATAGCGGTTATAGAGGGTGATTTTGTGAGGTACGGTTTTAAGTGCGTTCTCGACCAGCCGGGGAGGAATACGAACCCGG
Source organism: Chloroflexota bacterium (assembly GCA_024276255.1). Taxonomy (GTDB): domain Bacteria; phylum Chloroflexota; class Anaerolineae; order J102; family J102; genus JAADGC01. The sequence continues at coordinate 4,979 of JAJRXO010000458.1, forward strand.
TTGCCATCGCTTACCCTGGCCCCAGCTTTTTTGAACAAATCGATGGCTTGTTGATCGTGCAATTCCACGCCCGTGCGATCCAGAATTTTCAGAACGCCATCATACAGACGTTCGCATTGCTGCTCGTCCATACGATGGCAGTGCCAGGGTGATTGCGGTGCGGAAGGTGCCATGACTTCGCCTCCAGAGAATGTGAAAACGAACATGGGTACGGCCAGGCAGGCAGTACCGTTGTAGAGAATATGGGCATGGAAATGGACCGTGTCGGTCAAGTTCCTGCCCACAGTGCAGGCATCATCGACTGTAAAGATTTGGGATACCGTCAGGCCACAAAGGATGAAAATATGTGTGTTTATGTGTTCTTTGCAAACCAGACGATAGGGCTTTGGGGTTCCGGTCGGACCGGAGGTGGTGTGCTAAAAAGCAAAAGCGACAGACCGACTTATTCGGTGCTGCCGCTCTCCTCGGAGGTGCACTGCATGGTGCTGGGCATGACGGATGGTCTGGCTTGGGCGGAAACGCCTTCACAGTTGCGGGACAGCGCCGGGATTGCACCGGTCTTCATCCATTACGCAGGGGTGCACCCTGCTATGACTCCCCGACCGAGTGGCCGGAAAGCACATGCCATAGTATGAAGCTGATATATCAGCAGGCTATCA